>CAIYBQ010000278.1 GCA_903924445.1 uncultured Armatimonadota bacterium
CTCGATAAAATCAAAACATATGCTAAAAAGTTACTAGGCATAACCACCATCATTGATCCTCAAAGAACGTGGATTCTGACAATGGATGCACACTATCTTGTATGTAAAAAACTGCTAGAAGACTAGGCTTCAATCCGCATCCGAAGCACTTGGGCATCGGACGCAAGGAGAAGAATACAGCCACAGAAGAACACATGCAAGGAGAAACAAGTAAGTTTGTTAGGTAATTAGGTTGTATTTATTCATCGATGCGCATGAGTCGTCAAATTGAGGTAGTCTGGGCCGTTCTTCGATGGTTGAACGGCGGATGATCCTTCTTCTGACTCCGGATTTTGGATGGTTTGATCGAGTGAATGGCTGAAATATCGGGCGCCAAACTACTCAGATTGTTCGTTTCTTGCTTTGCACTCGAAGTTGTAGTCTTATTACGCAAGACACCATTGAATTTTAGTTATCCCCTTCAGCGCGCTAACGTACTGACAATTACGGTGTCTAAAGACGATAGGGACCGGTTAAATCGGTGGTCGCACGATCTTAGTTCGTTGTTTACGCGGTGTCGATCATGAAGCATAGTCGGTGGAAGGTTTCACTTACAGGTCTATATTAGTTGGACGGAGTCGCCCGAACGACGATCATCTATTGTCCTTTATGTAATAAGAGATCCAGCCACTTCTGCGTTGCACGACCGACCGTCTTGTTTTCCAGTAACAAAATTCCGCAACTACGGCTGAGCGTGAAGCCAGAAATAGGCATCTCACGCAATGTCCCATCCATGAGCTCGTTCAAAACCGCTGGCCGAGGAAGGATACTCACTCCAAATCCGAGCTCTACCGTGCGCTTCAAGGTCTCGATGTTGTCATAGCTCTTTCGCACATCCAGCTTCACACCCACACGCTGGAGACTTCGTTCAATCAAGAGACGCGTAGGGATTCCATCTGCAAATGCAATAAAGGGAATTCCTTGTAGAACGGACATCGATATCTCACCTTCCATTGCCGGTAACGAGAAACAGGGAGCCATCACCGGCACAAGTGGCTCATTTACCCATTCAAGAACACGAATCCCCTTGACTTCCTTGGGGCATGCGACAATCCCGACATCCGATTCGCCCGACAGCACGCTCTCATACACCCGGTCGGTTCTCATGTATTCAATGTCAAATTCAACGCTCGGAGCTTCATTCAGAAATCTCCGGATCGGCTCAGCTAGACTGTGTAACCCCAGTGAGTACACAGTGGAAACATGCAGGCGACCAACAAGGTCTGATGATGCTCCATATAAACTGCCCGGCAGCTCATCTAAAATTGAAAGGATACGTCGCGCTGCATCCTCAAGGACAATGCCGTGCGCATTCAACTGTTGCCCAGATCTCCCCGGACGCCGGTCGAGAATTCTGAACCCCAAGCGTGTTTCGAGTGCAGTGATGCGCTGACTGATGGCAGGCTGCGACACGCCGATGTGACCCGCGACCTGTGAAACACTACCGAATCTACGCAATCCACACAAGATTGCACAGTCTTTGACATCCATAAGCCCGAATTCCATAATTGCAACTTATAACCAATATTCATAAATTGCTATTTACTTACGTGTGTGAATTTTCGTATTATATTGCTGTGATGTCTGTGGGCACGTAACGGCGTGTCGTGACAATAAGGAGAGTTTATGGCTACAAGCGAAATCTCAAAGGGGCAGCCTGGAAGCAAGCGCCTGTTCAAGGATTCCTATCTGCTACACAAGCTTCATAGCTTGACGGGCGTACTACCGATAGGCATGTTCCTCATATTCCACTTCACCGCTAACGCATACAGTTTGCGCGGGGCTGTCGAATTTGACACTGCGGTCAGAGCTATTGGATACGCGCCGTTTATTCTCCTCCTCGAGGCTGGTGTCATTTTTCTTCCAATCCTCTTCCATGCGATTTATGGCTTGATGATCATCGCAGAAATGCCAGGGCCTGGCGGGAATGTTGCACACTACGGCTACGAGAGGAACTGGCTCTATGTCATGCAACGCTGGACGGGTGTCATAGCGATTGTGTACCTTGCCTTCCACGTATACGACACGACGGCCCTAAAGTATTACTACGAGGCAATCGGTGGCGTTGGCAGTGCAGAACTCGGATTCCAGTCCATCAGCTATAGAGCGATGGCGTGGCGCTTCGCAAATGTGCCATATCTCATCTTCTACATCATTGGAATCACGTCTGCTTGTCTGCACTTAGGCAACGGCTTGTTCAACTTCTCAATCCGTTGGGGCCTTGCGATTGGTGCCGGTGCACAAAAGGCATCCGCTGCTATCGGTTGGACGCTTGGCGGAGGCATGGCGCTTCTTGGCATCCTCATCGCGGTTAACTTCGCATCCAAGGGTCAAGTCGATGCTGCCAAGTACAAGGACCGCGAAGACTTCGTAAGGACCCTCGTCAACTTAAATGGTCGGACGGAAGAGCAAGCGCGACCTTCAGCGCCTCGACCGGACCAGGCAAAGGGAGATAAGGACTAATCATGGCAGCTCCTACTAAAACACATGCAATCGTTGTCGGCGGCGGCTTGGCAGGTCTGATGACCGCGGTCAAGATCGCTGAAGCCGGTGGAACTGTGGACATGTTTTCGCTTGTCCCAGTAAAGCGATCCCACTCGGTCTGCGCACAGGGTGGCATTAACGGTGCAGTGAACACCAAGGGTGAAGGCGACTCTCCGGCCATCCACCTTGATGACACCTGCTATGGCGGTGACTTCCTCGCAAACCAGACGCTGGTAAAGACAATGTGTGATGCTGCACCTGGCATCATCAACCTTCTTGACCGTATGGGTGTGATGTTTAACCGAACACCCGAAGGCTTGCTCGACTTCCGGCGCTTTGGTGGAACGTTGCATCACCGAACGGCCTATGCAGGCGCGACAACTGGACAACAGCTCCTCTACGCACTTGATGAACAAGTTCGCCGCTGGGAAGTTGCCGGTAAGATTCGCAAGTTCGAGTTCTGGGAATTTCTTGGTATCGTTCGTGAAGGCGATGCCGAAGACGGACGTTGTCTGGGAATCGTTGCGCAAGACCTCCACTCGATGCAAATCGAGTCGTTTGCAGGCGATGCCGTTGTCCTTGCAACTGGCGGACCTGGCATTGTCTGGGGTAAGTCAACCAATTCGACCATCAACACCGGCACCGCAGCGGGAGCTGTCTTCAAACAAGGCGCACACTATGCAAATGGTGAATTTGTTCAGGTTCACCCGACAGCAGTGCCTGGTGATGACAAGCTTCGACTGATTTCAGAATCCGTTCGTGGTGAAGGCGGTCGCGTATGGGTTCCAAAGAAGGCTGATGACAAGCGCCAAGGTCAGGACATCCCTGAAAATGAGCGCTTCTACTTCTTGGAGGAAAAGTATCCGAAATACGGAAACCTCGTCCCCCGCGACATCGCTACACGTGAAATCTTCGATCTTTGTGTAAATCAACGAATGGGCGTTTTTGGCGAGAATCAGGTCTACCTTGATGTAACCCACATCGACAGACGACAACTTGACCTCAAACTACGTGGTGTCCTAGAGATTTACGAGAAATTTGTTGGCGATGACCCACGTGATGTCCCGATGCGTATTTTCCCAGCGGTTCACTACTCAATGGGCGGCATCTGGGTAAACAACGGACTTGATCCGGAAAACGTTCCTTACCACATGACGAACATCCCAGGATTGTTTGCCGTTGGAGAATGTGATTACCAGTACCACGGTGCAAACCGCCTTGGCGCGAACTCGTTGCTTTCTTGTCTTACAAGCGGCGCGATTGCTGGGCCGGCGGTCTGCAAGTATGCGGATGGTCAAGAAGTTCGTAGCGAAAAATCCAATCCGGCCTTTGCTGCAGCATTGTCATCGAGGACAGCTGAGTTTGAAACACTTCGGACCATGGATGGCGGCGAAAACCCATTCCAGATCTGGCGTGAGCTCGGTAAATTGATGACTGAAAACGTCACGGTCGTGCGTGACAATGCAAAGCTCGAGCAGACGATCGGCATTATCGATGGTCTTCAGGACCGCTACGCAAAGGTGACAGTTAGCGATTCATCTGGATGGACGAACCAAACGCTGCCGTTTACCCGACAACTTGGCAACATGCTAACGCTTGCCAGAGTCATCACTAAGGGTGCGCTCCTCCGTGATGAAAGCCGTGGAGCACACTACAAACCTGAGTTCCCAAATCGCGATGATGAGCGCTTCCAGAAGACGACAGTGGGAACGTTCGATCCAAACAATCCTCGCGACCCGAAGATTGGCTACGAAGCCGTCGACCTTTCTCAAGTGGCGTCACGCGCCCGCGTCTATACATCCGGTAGCACAAAGCCGGCAGGATCCAAGGAGTAAGAAATGTCAACTGTGGATGACGTTATTGAAGTAACAGTATTACGCCAGGCCGATGCCACATCAGCTCCTTATGAGGAAACATTTCTCGTACCTTATAAGCTGAGAATGAATGTCATCAGTGTGCTGATGGAAATACAGCTGAACCCAGTCAACAGCAAGGGACAAAAAGTCGCCCCGGTCGCTTGGGATCAGGCGTGTCTTGAAGAGGTTTGTGGAAGCTGTACCGTCCGTGTGAATGGACGTGTCCGCCAAGCATGCTCATCTCTTGTAGACAAGGTTGCAACCGGTGGTACCAATGGTACACGTCGGAAGCTTTATCTTGCCCCGATGAGCAAGTTCCCGTGTGTTCGTGACCTCGTCGTGGACCGCTCGAAGATGTTCGAAAACCTCAAGAAAATCCAAGCGTGGATTCCTATCGATGGAACCTATGATTTGGGACCTGGGCCCCGGATGAGTCAAAAGGAGCAGGAGCTCGCGTATGACTTCGCCCGGTGTATGTCCTGTGGCTCCTGCCTTGAAGCTTGTCCGCAGGTGTCGATGAAGTCAAACTTCATCGGCCCAGCTGCGATTGGCCAGGTTCGCCTGTTCAACTCGCACCCAACAGGTGCAATGAATAAAGACGAGCGGCTTGAAGCGATTTCCGACTCAGATGGAATTGCGAGCTGTGGAAATGCACAAAACTGTGTTCAGGTCTGCCCGAAAGAGATTCCTCTCACCCGAGCGATCGCTGAACTTAACCGTGACACAACGGTCTACCGAATCAAGAAGTGGCTCGGAAAGTAACCAGTAGACGTATACATGACCGCACCTTCGGGTGCGGTCTTTTTTTGTCAGGTGCATCAGCGGTATCGTTGGGCTATAAAGGTGTATGTTACGCTTGAAAAGTCGTCTTGTTCTAGCATCGATGCTCGCGCTCATTGTCGGGCTTGCTGCATCCGCTGGCAGCTGGTCGCAGGCGCCAACCGTTGCGCTTGATCCGGACAAAGTCACTTTCTTTGAGAAC
>CAIYBQ010000279.1 GCA_903924445.1 uncultured Armatimonadota bacterium
AGTCATCGAGACCTTTTTGTCTCCCGTCAGATGCCAGACAGCCGGCTTTGCTTCGGCCGGAGGCCACTGCGTAAACATCCGCCACTGGTTTCCACCGGTCTCGAACATTTTGGCTTCGGCAACTGGGGCCGAGCTCGCAGCGCGCAAGAAGCGATCAAAAAACGGTGCCTCGATTTCATCCTGAAACACCTTGCTCGTGTCGGAGCCAAAGCTTGCATCCCCAAGACGGCTACCATCCCGACCAGCCCACATCCCGTGCGTCCAAGGCCCCATCACGATGGCATTGACAATGCCTTTGTTCTGCTTTTCGGTGTACTTGTAGAGGTTGAGGGCTCCCCAGCAGTCTTCGGCATCGTACCAACCACCCACGGTCAGCACGGCACACTTGATGTTCTTCATTTGCTCGGGAAGCGCCCTTGCCTGCCAGAAATCATCGTAGTCAGGGTGATTGACAAAGTCTTTCCACAGGCCATCGGTCTTCGTGAAGAAGCGGTTTGTGATCATGCTCAGTGTGCCAAGAGCCATGAAGTTGGCATACGCATCATCGTTGCCGGGCAGCGTAAACCCAAAGCCCGCACCGCTATTTGTCGTCTCGCCAAAGGTCGCGAAGCGCACTGCATCCATCAGCATTAACGCGCCGTTGTGGTGAAAATCATCCCCGATATACCAGTTCGATACAGGCGCTTGCGGTGAAACCGCCTTTAGGGCCGGGTGGGTATTGATGGCACCAATTCCAGCATAGAAGCCGGGGTACGAGATACCCCAGAGGCCTACACGCGCATTGTTATCCGGCACATTTTTGATGAGGTAATCAACTGTGTCGTAGGTGTCTGTGCTCTCATCGACATCGTGTGGGCCTGTCTTGATTTGCAGCTGTGGCCGGATATTTACGAATGCTCCCTGCGATGGCCCCTTACCGCGGACATCCTGAAACGCGAAGATATAGCCGCCATTGTGCAGTTTTTTGGAGCCACGGATATTGCCGCGATAGGCATTTTGGCCATATGGTCCTGCGCCATACGGTGTACGCTCCAGAAGGATAGGCAGCTTGCCTGGCTGTGGGTTACGCGGGATATAGACGGCGGTGTAGAGGGTGCTGCCATCCCGCATCGGGATGTTGTACTCGACCTTGCGGTACTGATCCTGCAGCGCTTGTGCTAAGGCCTGCGTGGAGCTGGCTGCGGTGATGGCAATGGCGCCGGTGATGGCCAAAAAGGTTGGGATGCGCATGCATCTACTTATCACTGATTAAGGAGTTGACGCACATTTGCACAATAAATCGGCTAGGCGGATACCCACTTGGAGGGCCGACAGTTATTTGCCGCGGTGGATGACCCGGGTGAGCTCAACCAGGCCACTGCACGTCCGAAGCGTTGGGCGTCCGAGATTCCCGCCAGGGATGCACTGGATGCGATTTTCCCGTGCGGCGCGCAAAGCACGGAGGGGCCCGGTCAGCAGATATGGGCGGCCATTTGTATCGGCGCCAACAAGGATGATGTCGGGGTCAAGGAGCATCACGGCCTCCGGAGTGACCTGCGGGAACGAGCCATTTTTGATGATGTTTTGTCCCCCGGCAAGTTTAATGATGTCGCCGAGGTAGCCATCCGGTCCCGCCACAAAGAGCGGCGTCTCACTAATAACCATCAGGAGTTTGGACCCCGTTTTGCTCGCGCCTTGGATACGCCTTACGGTTGCAAGTGTCTCCCGGATGCAGTGCTGTGCGGCGGCGATACCACTCCGGGTACCCGTGAGCGCTCCGATGGCATCGATGTGCTTCCCTATCGCCGCAAAGCTCGTCGAGAGCATCACGTAAACCGGCACACCCAGCCTCTTCGAGAGGGTTTCTGCGGCATCTCTGGTGATGGTCCCGCTCTCGACCACCACCAGGTCGGGTTTGAGGGCAACCATCCGCTCGTAGCTTGGCCGGGTGAAATCACCGACGCGCGGGAGTCTTTGGACAGCTGCCGGATAGTCGCAATAAGACGTTATCCCGACAAGGGTCTTCCCGGCTCCGGCATCGTGGATGTGTTCCGTCACGCTTGGCGCGAGCGAAATGATGCGCCGCGCGAAGCGCGGCAACACCACAGCTCGTCCGAGGTCATCCACGATGCGGATTGCCATCAGGCTTCCGATTCCTCAGCTGCTTCGTCACCAGACGCGTTATCACCAGACGCGTTGTCATCATCTGTGTCATCTACATCATCATCTTCGTCGTCGTCTTCGTCGTCTTCATCCGGTCCGGCGGGGATCACGATACGCACTGAGTTGGATGGCAGCATCGCGGTGAAGACTTCCGGGTGGATGATGGTGGCGAGTACGATTGGGTTCCCGAGAATCGTCTGGCGATCAGCAACGTAGATATCACCCATTTTCTCGGCGACGGTGCCGACAAACCCACTGAAGCGCGCAAGGCGGTCATGGTCGGCATCCATATTGTCCGAAACCACGATAATCACTTCCGGGTTGTAGTCGGTCAGCGCATCAAGAGCCGATGCACTGCTTTGAACAGTCGCATCAAACTGGCATCCAAGAAATGGCAACCAGTCACTCAGCTCGCCCGCGGCGGTGACGGGGTCATGGGACGCGAGGAGACAGATGCGCTGGCGGACACGGAGCAGCGTCCGGTCCTTGATTTCATCCAATGTTGCTTCGTGATTCATGGGAATATCCTACCGCTCCATCATCCGGTCACCGACATAGAGCCGTCCCGCATCTAGATCTTGCTCAGCCACCGGGAGCACTTTTGTGAATGCATCTCGGTGGATGGCAGCCGCGTGGCCATCGGCGGCGACATAGGTCATCCGTTCCTGATGCCGAAAATCAGCACTCGATGTGCATCCATAACCTGGGTAGCACCAGCTCGATGGCGGCTGAAGCATATTGACATCCGATAATTGCGAGGTCGTCCAGCGGATAGATTTTGGAGATGTTGCTTGCGGATCCGTGCGGTTTGCTGCATCCCCAAAGAGTATTGTCGATGCCGGCTGTGTGATTTCCCCGAGGGCTGCGGGTTCAAGCAGGATATAGCTTGGTGGAGCATAGCTCGTTCCGGCGAGCCGCTCGTTGTACCCATACCCAATGCCACCGAGGTGCCCTTTGGTGGTGTACGAAGGGCAGGACTGGATGCCATTTGACTTTGTGTATGGAAACAGAATGGCACCTTCGCGCAGCCAGCGGTTGTTTTCCGGGCTCCAGGCGATCGACCAGTAGGTGCTGTAGTCCCAGGTGAATAGTGGGAGGCGCTCATCAAAGTCCTGAGCGTAGAGCAGCGCTGCAAGGCCAAGCTGTTTAGTGTTGGAGAGGCACGCGGTTCGGCGGGCAGCTTCCCGGGCGCTGGCGAAGACGGGGAAGAGAATGGCTGCGAGGATTGCGATAATCGCGATGACGACGAGGAGCTCGATAAGCGTGAAGCCACGCCTAAATGCTCCGTGTTGGGGTACGGAGAGTGTCAAACCGGGTCCTTCTGGTCTGTACGGCGCAGACCGCGTGATGTTCCCGACCGCTGGTGACCGGACTTTGCCGCTGAGTGACCTCAGTGACTTACCGTTGCGCGACAGCGCCCGATTTACACGGGCTTCCCCACACCAATGGTTTCCCACGGGTCTGGCGGACGGGTTTGGCGCTGCGGATTCCCGCATCGCCGAGTCATCTTAGCAGATGAAGTTAGTGCTCAGGCGATTCCGAGTTCAATAAGGGTGCCGAGCACATTGTAGAGGACGGATGCCGGGCTGCCGATGGCATCCACTGGTTCGACGAGCTCTGGTCGGAAGGTCTTCAGCACTGGTGAACTCTCTCTTTCATAGACTTCCCAGCGACGGCGGATGACATCATCAGATGCATCATCAAAGCGGTTTTCCTTTAGTGCCCGGCGCCGCAGACGATCGACCATGACGGCTTCATCGGAGCAGACTAGGTGAAAAACAGCTTGGACATCGACGTGATGATCGAGGAAATGTGCCTGTTCGACATTGCGTGGGATGCCATCAAGAACAAGGATGTCACTCGCTGGCCGGTAGCGGTGTGCGCTGACCATTGCATCCACGGTAACACGCCAGAGTTTTACGGTTGCGTCATCGGGCACGAGGAGACCACGGCTCGAGTATTCAACAAAAATCTGACCTAGGTCAGTGGTCATATCGAGGTCTCGGAAGACTTCTCCACACGCAAGGTGCACGAATCCAGGAACGGCACCAAGGGCTTTGCCAAGTGTGCCCTTACCACTGCCAGGGGCTCCAAAGAGTAAAACTGTCTTAAATTTTGCGTTACTGTCCATCCGCTGCCCCTCTGATATCGCCCGTCGGCGCCTTTGTTTTGTCGAGTCCAAGAACAATCTTCACATCCGGGAGCTGCTTACTGGTGACCATCACGCCCTGTGTATCGGGTGCGACCTCTTTGCTGACATTTGTAATGCCAAGGGTGGTGGCAAGCTTGCGGGCCTGTTTCTCGTATGCTGACTTGTAGTAAACGATTTTGCTCGCTAATGGTTCAGCCGGCTCGGGCTCACCGGACTTAGGTTTCTTTGGATACGCGACGTTGGCATCGAATGCTGTTGTGTCTCGAAGAACATCAACCGTTTTGCGGGCGAGTCCAGCAGTTTTTGTTGCATTGATGACATCGACGCGCGTAATCCGCTCGCCCGCCTCTTCGTTTCCATTGATAAGCCAGTCCACCATCGCGCGGGCTTTCTCAGGATCTACGATGAAGTAGTAAGCGCCGCGGGTTGTGCCTTCGCCCATCAGGGTGTTGCTGGCCAGGTTTTCTGGCTGCAATCCACGGAAAATGGATGCAAGTGCGTAGATTTGGTCATCGGAGATGTCGCGGTCTTCGAGCTGGTCGAGTGCTTTCCCAATGATTTGGTCTGCTTTTAGGAGATTTCCGGGATGCTTGCCTTGGCTGATCATCGAGCGGATCAGCTGCTGCTGCCGCGCCATCCGGCGGGCATCCCCTTCTTCTGCCGAGTGCTTTGTGCCGGGTTTAACTTCGCGGAAGCGGGCAAAGCCGACGGCTTGATCGCCGGTCAGGTGTTGCTTGCCTTTGGGGAGGTCGATGTGGAGATTGCCCCAATTGTCATCGTATTTCATCTGGTCAATCGTCTCTACATCCACGCCGCCGAGGATGGAAACGATTTCCTTTATGGCATCTGGTTTGATTGCGATTACATAGTCAGACTTGATACCAGTGAGGTCTTCAACCGTTTCGCGGAGCAGCTTGGAGCCGCCGCGCGCGTAGGTTGCATTGATTTTGCCGGTTTTGCCATCCCGTGCGGTCACGCGTGTATCGCGCGGAATCGAGATCGCGCTGACTTTGCCATTGTCGAGGTCACAGGACATCACGACGATGGTGTCCGCGCGGGCGATATTGCGGTAGCCGCGTTTGCCGGTTTTGGAATCGATGAAGTAGGCGCGGGTGATGGGCATCCCCTTGCTGTCCCGGTTGTAATCTTTTCCAACGAGGAGAATATTGACCCGGGATTTGCCGTTGAAGCGGGCCTTCGGGTTTTTGATCGTCTCAAGGAAGGAGACAACTCCACCGGACTTGCTGGAGATGCTCTTGAGGACCATCCCGGCGCGGAGCGCGCCAAAGCCGAATGCCGCGAACAGTGGGACTTTCCACCAGAGGCCGCTTAGAGGGCTGGGTTTGCGCCGTTTCGGTTTGCGCTCAGTCTTTTTCGGAGCAACGGGGATTGGATCAAACGGGTCACGACGTGTATAGAAAGGCTCATTCCCACCTGTGTGGTTCTGGCCATCCCGGGGGTCACGTGACTCAGTGTTTCGTCGTTCGTCCACAAGGGTGTATCTTATCGCGTGGCGGGGAACGTACGGGTGGTGCGCCGCTTGAAATTCAGCGGCGCATCAGCAATCTTTCCGCTCTACCCAACCGGCTTGATCGTTGGGCCTTGGGGTGAATCGCCAACCTCCCAGCCCATTGCCAGCAGCTCAGCACGAATCGCATCCGAACGGGCGAAGTCCTTCGCCTTGCGTGCCGCCTGACGCTCATCCACCAGCGCAAGCACATCCGCGGGAACAGAAACCTCGGCAGGCTGCACCGCATGCGTCTCGAAGTCAAGTCCGAGGACAGCATCGAAGTGACGCCAAAGCTTTGGCGACCCGTAGCTGTGCAAAACGCCAATCGCTTTTGGCACATTGAGGTCATCACAGAGGGCTGTAAGCACATCGGTGACCGCCGCGTCAAAGGCCGGTTGGTCTGCGAGAGGCTCATCCGATGTTCGCGCAACACGCTCATACAACCGCTTCAGACTCGCCGCCGCCGTGTCGAGTGAATCCGCCTGGCCCTTTGTTCGAGCATCATCCGACCACTCCCACGCCAGCTCAAGCTCACTTCGGTAGTGCGCCTGGAGGCACAAATAACGATACGCCAATGGGTCGTAGCCGGAGTTCTTCAGCGTCTGAACCGTCAGGAAGTTGCCCTTGGACTTGGACATCTTGCCCTTCACATTTAGGAATGCCGCGTGCATCCAATACCGCGCAAATGTCTTCCCCGTCGCACACTCGCTCTGCGCAATCTCATTCGTGTTATGCACCGGGATATGGTCATTGCCACCACAGTGGATATCAAATGTCTCCCCGAGGTACTTCATCGCCATCGCGGAACACTCAATATGCCAGCCAGGATAGCCGGTGCCCCATGGTGATTCCCACTTCATGATGTGATTTGGCTTGTTTGTAAACCACAGAATAAAGTCCTGTGGGGTGCGCTTACCGGGATCGACGAACAAGTCTTCACGGGCGCCGTGCTTCTGCTCATCAAATTTGATACGTGCGAGCTTGCCGTACTGGTCATCCTTGGATGTGTCAAAGTACAGGCCTTCCTCCGTCAAGTAGGTGTACCCGCGGCGCTCGAGCTCAAGGTTGAGGGCAATCATTTCCTCAACGTGCTCGGTCGCGCGTGGAAGAACATCCGGGCGATTTATACCAAGCGCAAACATGTCAACAAGAAACGCATCCTCGTAAAACCGCGCTAGCTCCCAGGGCGTCTTTTGCTCGCGCTGGGCCGCGATGGCCATTTTGTCTTCGCCGGCATCGCCATCCGATGTCATATGCCCGACATCCGTGACGTTCATCACCCA
>CAIYBQ010000280.1 GCA_903924445.1 uncultured Armatimonadota bacterium
GGTGAGGCATGGAAGGTTCAGGTTGGACGTAAGGTTGTTGATCTACTTGGTGCGCTCTCCATCAGCGGGGATGCCAGTCAATACGTGACCATCGGAAATCGGCGCTACAGCCACATTATCGATCCGAGGACAGGACTCGGGATGGAGTCTCCACGCCACGTAGCCGTTCGTTCCAATCGCTCCGAGGATGCCGATTGTATTGCCACAGCGGCTTGTGTCCTTGGGCCCAAAGCCTCTGGAATCCTGAATGCTTCATCCCAGCGATGTGTGATCGAGTTTTTAGACAGGAGTGATCTTCCCTAATCATGCTCACGTACCCAATCGATATCAGCGTCACAACATCTAATGCGACACCCGTCTGGCCCGGGCATCCAAGTGTTAGCCTTACACAGACCGCGACTCACGAAAATGGCGATGTGGCTGAAATCACACATATCGACATGGGCGCACACACGGCAACGCACCTGGATGCCCCCCGGCACTTTGTCCCGGGCGGTGGTCTCGTCGACACGCTTGAGCTGTCCACACTTGTCGGACCTTGTCATGTACACCACGTCACGTGTAAGGGCGTCCTTACGGCTGAATACTTTGCGGCGCAGGACCTCCCGGAAACGTGCACCCGCCTCTTACTCAAAATCGATGACCACGCGGGAAGACTCTACCAACCGGCATTTTATGAAGACTACACAGGTATCGACCATACAGCCGCAAGCTATCTGATCAACCGTGGACTAAAGCTCATTGGAATCGACTATCTTTCAATTGGCCCGTTTCACGCTGGAAATGTCGAGACGCACCAAACGCTCCTCGGGAACAATGTCATCATTGTTGAGGGGCTTGACCTATCCCATGTGGATGCAGGTCCGTACGAGCTTGTTTGCCTACCGATTCGGATTGCGTGTGATGGCGCACCGTGCCGGGCGGTCCTGATGCCGGCGACCAGCTAACGGGCTTACTCGTAGCGTGTCGCTCACAAATGAAAGTGAGCCCCGGCAATGCCGGGGCTCACTTCTTTTCACGAAACGCTTTCCGATTAGCGGTTTGCGTAGCGCTCCGCAACCTTGTCCCAGTTGACAACAGTCCAGATTGCCGAAAGGTAATCCGGGCGCTTGTTCTGATACTTCAAGTAGTACGCGTGCTCCCACACATCGATGCCAAGGAGTGGCGTTCCCGCACACCCTGCAACAGCAGCGCCCATCACAGGAGAATCCTGATTTGCAGTGCTCGCAACAGAAAGCGTGCCATCCGCAGCCGAAATCAGCCACGACCATCCGCTTCCAAAGCGCTTTACGCCCGCTTCGGACATGGCAGCCTTGAGGGCATCCACAGAGCCGAAAGCGGCAGTGATCGCCGCGAGCAAATCACCGGATGGCTCATTTGCTCCGCCAGGTGTCAAGACATCCCAGAAAAGGTCATGGTTTGCATGCCCGCCGCCGTTGTTGCGAACGGCTCCACGGATTGCATCAGGAACATTTGCGAGGTCTGCAATCAATGCATTGACCGAAAGCTCCGCGAGCTCAGGGCTGTCCTTGAGCGCGGTGTTCAAGTTGTTGACATAGGCCTGATGATGGCGGTCATGGTGGATTTCCATGGTCAGCGCATCGATGTGTGGCTCGAGTGCATCGAATGCGTAGGGCAACGGCGACAATGTATGGCTAGCCATTGGTTGTAACTCCTTATGTGTGTGAATCACACGTTCGCTTCAGTATACCTGCCAGTCTTTCGACATCCGGTAAATGAACGCACTGGCGACATCACGTTAAACGCCCGGATCACGCCCGGCACGTAGCTCGTGCAAATCCGAATCCTGATACGGTCGGTACGCATCCCCCACTTGGGCACGTTCACACCAAGCCGCATCCGAAATCAAGCCACGCGCAAGGGCAATGCCCTCCGCATATCCACTTTCGCAGTACTCAGCGGCACCTGCAGGTTCTAGAAAATTCCCTGCGACAATACGCGGTAAGTTTGATGCCTGCCTTACCCACTCGGGCAACAATGTCGTCGTACCGAAATAGCCTCGACGGGATTCGCGCCAGCAGGAAATGTCCCAGACATCCACACCCGCATCTTCGAGTGCTTTTAGGTAGACCGACAGGGATTCAGGCGACACAGGTTCATCCGTTGCGCCGGGATCATCGCTGTGAATACTAAAGCGATAGACAATGGGAACTCGCTCACCCACGGCGGCACGCACAGCCTTAATGACTTCCGTTGCGAATAGGGTCGGCTCACCCCACTTGTCCTCACGGTGATTTACATCACGACGCCAGAATTGATGCAAAAGATAGCCATGTGCGCCGTGGAGCTCAACAAAGTCGCAACCCGCTTGAATACTGCGGCGTGCGCCATAGGCAAAGGCATCGATGACAAGCTCGATTTCCTCGACAGTCATCTCACGCGCCGGGTCAAAGCCATCCCGCTTCCAAGCACTGGGACACCATGGTTGATGCCCAAGGAGCGCATCATGACTTGCGGCACCGCCGTGATACAGCTGCGTGCCGAAGAGAACACCTTCTGCATGCGCTGCATCCACGCTACGTTTCCATCCATCGATGTGGTCGTCGGTGTGGATTGTCATCGCGTTTGCCCACCCAAACCCCGATGCATGGACTGCGGCCGCGGCACCAATTATGGATCCAACACCACCTTTTGCACGGGCCCGGTACCACTCCACAATCCAGTCGTTAAGACGGCCATCGGGTTCGGCTGTCGCAAGGGTCACCGGTCCCATGAATGTGCTGTTCTTCGACTGAAGATCACCGCGCCCAAAGTCAAACGCTTGCCAAAGAGGTTCATGCATGCAAATACCTTACCCCATAGATATCGCTTTACCGAGCGGAACAA
>CAIYBQ010000281.1 GCA_903924445.1 uncultured Armatimonadota bacterium
GATTCAGAGTGTAAGAGCTCCGACAAATACAGCCAAACAAAAAACAGTCCCGGTGCAGCGTGGCGACGATCTGTATAACCCGTTTTGCTTCAAACTACGCGCGTTTACTGGCGTTTCTTTGAGCGATGAGCCCATCGTCTTCTGTCATTCACTTTTGGATTCAGATAGAACAAGCTCTGACAAATTCAGCCAAACAAAAAACAGTCCCGGTGCAACGTGGCGACGGTATGTATAACCTGTTTTGCTTTAATCTAAGCGCGTTGACTGGCATCTCGTTGAGCGATGAGCCCATCGTCTTCTGCCATTCACTTTTGGATTCAGAGGGTAAGAGCTCCGACAAAATCAGCCAAACAAAAAACAGTCCCGGTGCAACGTGGCGACGGGGACTGTTAAAGGAAATGAATCAGATATTCAAACAAAACACGTGTCAGTCTTATGGCAAACCCTCCACTCTGATGCGTGATTACACTCACACAACAGGCCCTATTTTCAAGATGGTTATCAAGGCTGGATCCCTGATAGAAACATTGTAGAGGGGATTCATCACAACTGGACCGGTGAAAATTGCTGTATTTCACCTTAGTTAACTCTTGTAATAAATGATAATGATTATTGTTTATAAGACAGTAACATCTTTGTTCAATTCTGGTCTCAACGTGCAAATCTTGTGCTATCGGTGGTAGGTTTGCTCCATGAAAACCGGATTTCGTTGGTACGGGCCAGCCGATCGCGTTCCTCTGACGTGGCTTCGCCAAATGACGCCGCAGCCCCTCGTTGTAACGCACCTCGACCAGTTTGCTCCGGGGGAGACATGGACTGTCGATGCAATCCAAGCGCTACGTCACAACCTCGACAGCCATGGCTTGCAAATCGGACCACTGGAAAGCGTCTTCTGGTCGGATGATATGAAGACAGGGGGCGCGCTACGGGATCAGCACATCGGAGCAACTATCGACACCCTGCGCAATCTCCGCGCAGTCTTCCCCGATGAGCCTGAGCTGATCGTGACCTACAACTTAATGGCACTCGACTGGAGCCGCACAGACCTCGCTTGGGAACATCCAAATGGTGCACGTGGTCTCGCTTTTGACCAGCAGAAATGGGAAGGCATGGATGTCAGCCGTGGCCTCTACCTCCCCGGCTGGGGCAAGGGGTATTCGGAAGCTGAATTCCGCCACCTCAGTGACATTTATGGCGACAAGGCCGCGATGTGGCAGCACATCCACTACGTCCTCGCAGCTCTCGTTCCTGTCTGCGAAGAGCTGAACATCCGACTCGCAGCACACCCAAATGACCCGCCATGGACGACATTTGGACTACCAGCGATGCTCTGCAATGCCGAAGACATCCAGAAGCTGATGTCGCTCTACCCAAGCAAGGCAAATGCGCTTTGTTTCTGTACGGGTAGCCTTGGAGCTCTTCCTGAGAATGACATTTTGCAGATGATTTCCACGTTTGTGGATAACATCGCCTGGTGTCACCTCCGCGTCACAAAGACAACGGGCGACCGCGTCTTCCACGAGGCCGACCATGCGGATCCGGAGGCAGATTGGGACCTCTTAGACATCATGAAGGCGCTGATTTCCGCGGGATTTGATGGCACCTTCCGCTCAGACCACGGTCTCGACATCCTTCATGAGACAGAGCTCGGGATGCGTGGCTATCCGGCCATTGATCGCTACACAGCAAACAAAATGCTCTGGGCGTACCACCGTGCGCTGACGAATCCACTTTAGGAGCATCCGATGTTCGATATTCATGCTTACTCAGTAACGTTTGAAGCGATTCCGATTAAGGTTGGAAAGAACTTTGTCATCCCGTTTCCAGCGGATCCGGATGTCCGCTGGGGCATCAAAGGCCGTCAGGATGCTTGTGGCACCGTAAATGGCATCCAGATTCGTGGGCAGCTGACAAAGCAGGAGGATGGCAGCTGGGTGATGATCACCGGTCCTTCGTGGTGGAAGCCGATTGAGGTTGACCCGGCATCCGGGCCGCTACTGAAAATCGTTCTGCATCCCGAGGGGCCGCTCGTTGAGGGACAACCGGATGACATCCGGGATGCGCTTCAGCAAAGCCCCGCTGCTGTGGCATTTTTCTATGAGATAGCGCCTCACTATCGCAAGAATTGGCTCCGCTGGGTAACGGATGCCAAGCGGCCTGAAACGCGGGCGCAGCGGATTCCACAAATGGTGGATGCCCTGGCGGCGGGCCAGCGGGATCGGTAAGGGGCTATTCGCTTTAGAAAATAACCAAAAAACCGCCCTCCGGATTTCCAGAGGGCGGTTTGTAAACATCTAGCCTATTCCCACTCAATCGTTCCTGGGGGCTTGCTCGTGAGATCGTAGACCACGCGGTTTACGCCTTCCACTTCGCCCACAATCCGGCTGGAAATCCGCTCAAGCAGCTCCCATGGAAGATGTACAGCACTTGCCGTCATCGCATCATCGGATGACACGCAGCGCAGTACAACAGGATACGCATACGTTCGGAAGTCGCCGCTGACGCCCACGGATTTGACATCCGGGAGGACGCCAAAGCTCTGCCAGAC
>CAIYBQ010000282.1 GCA_903924445.1 uncultured Armatimonadota bacterium
GTGAACCCGGCGGGGATGCGGTGGGTGAGAAGGTTCGCGCGATGCTCCTCCACGACAAAATGACTCCTGAAGCCGAGTTTTTACTCTTCGCGGCAAGTCGTGCTCAGAACGTAGCCGATGTCATCGAACCCGCACTTGCAGGAGGCGCCGTGGTTCTCTGCGACCGGTTTATTGATTCAAGCATCGCGTATCAGGGCTATGGCCGCGGGCTGTCCGTCGACTTCATCACCGCTGCGAATGCATTTGCGACCAAGGGCCGGATGCCGGATTGCACCGTTTTGATGGATGTACCTGTCGAGGTTGGAAAGGCCCGACGCGAAGGCGGCGGGGATGTCAACCGCCTTGACATGGAGGCATCGTCCTTCCATGCAAAAGTCCGGGATGGCTACCTTGCAGCAGCATCGGCAAATCCTGAGCGCATAAAACTTATAGATGCCGAATGCGATGTTGACACCCTTGAAGTCCGTGTTTGGGATGCCATTGCGTGGCTGTTCGCATCCGGGAGCTAAACAGATTGCGAAAGTACCCGGGCATCCTGACCGCTGGGTTACTCATCCTACTTTGCGGAGTCTTTGTGGTTTCGCTCCTCGTCGGGGATGCGAATGTGCCCCTCCCAGACATCCTGAAGCTGTTTGGCGGTGGAGCAGATAACGCTGTCGCATCTACGATTGTGATGGAGTTCCGCCTCCCGCGCGCGCTGGTTGCAGTGCTTGTCGGCGCCGCGCTTGCATCCGCAGGTTCATCGTTGCAAGGCCTCACTGGAAACCCACTCGCAGACCCTTACCTTCTTGGCGTCGCAAGCGGCGCATCGCTTGGAGCTGCAGTCGCGGTTGCGACACCGGGGCTTTCCGGGATGATTCCGGTTTGCGCAACAACGGGCGCGATGCTGTCCTTGATGATTGTCTTTGCGATAACCGGACGCGATCCGCGTGCGCATCCAGGACGATTTCTGCTTGGCGGCGTTATCGTTGGAAGCTTTTTGGCTGCGGCGGGTCAGCTTCTTTTGGCGATGACTGGAACCAGCCAGGATCGCATCGTGGCTTGGATTCTGGGAGATCTTGGCAGCGCGACATTGGAACAGGCCCGGTGGGCGGCTCCGGTGATAGGTGTTGGAATCGCAGTGCTGTGGTGGTTTGGTCCACAGGTGGATGCGATCGCATTTGGGCCAGCCCTGGCCAGAACCGTCGGTGTAAAGCTGGAAGTCCTCCCTATCATCCTGCTAACGGTCGTCGGTGTTCTCACGGCGATCGCGGTCAGCATCTCAGGCATCATTGGGTTTGTTGGTTTCGTCACGCCGCATATCGCACGCGCGCTGGTTGGCTGCGTCCAGAGACGGGTCCTGGTGACGGCGGCGCTTGGCGGTGGGTTGTTGTTGTTGATTGCCGATGTGCTTTCCCGTACGCTGCGCCCCGGGATGCCGATTCCGATTGGAGTGATTACCGCGCTTCTCGGTGCACCAGCGCTTGCGATTGTGCTCCGCAAGGCGTTGTAGGGTCTGTTTTGCGTTTGTAGACGAGACTTTCATCCGCTAATGCTGAATGTTTCTGTACCGCAGCAGCTCGCAAATAGAAAAAGCCGCGCAGTAAACACAGCGCGGCTCTAACTATTTAAAACCCCAACAACCAAATCCGAGAAGCTGTGAGACTACTTCTTAGGATCTGCCTTTGGACTTTCTACAAAGATGTTGCTCTCGCGTTCACGCACCCCACCAAAGAAAAAGCCGCCCTGTAAAACAGTGCGACTCTCTCGCAATCAAAGCAAGAAAACGCAAATCCTACTTCTTAGGATCTGCCTTTGGCTTGTTGAACAGCGTCTCATCCACAGGAACATTGTTCTTGACAGGTGTGCTCCGCAAGGCGTTGTAGTTTTTCTATCTGGTCGGCGTAGCAACGAAAAAGCCGCCCTGTAAACACAGCGCGGCTCTCACGTCATCAAAGCAATAAAGCAAGAAACCTACTTTTTAGGTTCTGCCTTTGGCTTGTTGAACAGCGTCTCATCCACAGGAACATTGTTCTTGACATCCGTGTACGTGATGATCACTTCCTGGATGCCGGACACAATGCTGCGCGTCTTGAATGGAATCTGCATGCCATCCAGGAGGCGGTAATCAGACAAATACGTCTCGGTTGGAATCTTGCCGGTTGGCCCAACAGCCACCATGTCTGTCCTGACGAGGAACAATGTCTTCGTATCAAAGTAGTGCGTCTGAGCAGCGCCTGTCTTTGGTGTCAGACGAACGGCATATGCCTGCGCTACTCCAACCTTACGGACACCGAGGAGCTCCGCCTTCTTGTAGCGTTGCTTCCAATCCGATGTCTTTTGATTCTTAACTTCATCCTTTGCCTGCGCAAGCTCAGCGCCTTCAAGGTCACGAAGACCATTGATCGGATCCTTCGCCCAGCCATTCTTACCATCAAAGCCCATCAGGATGTCACCGATGCCGGGGAGCGTCTGCTTCATAAAGAAGCGCTCTTTGCTTACCATCATCTCCATTTCGCCATTCAAGCCATTGGCAGGAATTGACATCTTGGCCTTGGCAACGCTGGTCGTGACCTTATCGGATGCGGCACTTCCCATTGCCTTTGCGGATGCAGTAAGCACTGCATCTGCGGTCTTCAACGCAGCCGTCACCGCTGGCTTCTTTGTAGCAGCTGGCTTCTGCGCCATCACCGGGCCACAAAGGACCGCAAGTCCCAATGCAATCGACATCAAAATCTTCATACTTGACTCCTGAACTCGAATCATCAAACCAACTATACTGCTCTCGTAAAAATCCTGACAACCTACCAGCGCGGAGCCCGCGCAAGCGCCTTGACCGCCGCCGCAATCATCGGATCCTGGTCTGCCGCAAGCGTCTGCCGCGTCAAACGCACTGGTACATCTGGCCGGACACCACGCGCCTCGAGCAAAACACCCTTGGGCGTCTTGAAATCCGCGATGGCGTATTGAAACTTCAAACCACCATCCAACATTTCAATGTTGCTTGGTAGCACCATACCGCCCGTTGTACGGCCAACGATAACCGCACGGCGGATGTCCTGCATCCCGCCCGCGAAGACTTCACTCGTCGACAGCGACATTTCATCAATCACAATCGCAACTGGCCCACGATAATACGGAGGCTGCGGATTGATCGCAAAATGCAGCTGACTGGTACGCATATTCATATCGCCCAGCGAAAGCTTATTCTTACCCTTCGGCATAAACATCCCCGCAAGCCCACTCGCCATCATCCCGACGCCACCCGGATTTCCACGGAGGTCGATAATCACACCCTTTGCATCCGAATGCTCAAGAATCGCTTCGCGAATCTGGGCCATCAGAGGTGTCAGCAGCCAAATATTAAAGCGAATGACCAAAATGTCGCCTTGGATGACCGTGGCCTGTAGCGTGGTTGGAATATCGGTCA
>CAIYBQ010000283.1 GCA_903924445.1 uncultured Armatimonadota bacterium
ACACCGTTTGGATCCTGTCGACACGGACATCGCTATCCGGTCACGGACATTTGTATACGCAGGAAGCACGCGTGTCGAAGCGAAAATGGCATCCCTGGATGTCGACGCAAAGGGCGGCGCCGTGACCTGGTCGACGCGCGTTCCTTACAGTGGCCAGCCTGTTTCTGTACGCCAAGCCATCTTCCCAGATGACTCTACTGCTAAAACGCTGGTTACGGTTTACAAAGATGGCCGTGCAATTTATGACTCTATCTACGATCATAAAACGGTTCAGCTCCCCGTCGATACTCCGCAATCATCCGATGCCTGGTACATTCGACTGCTCCGTTTTACCGGCACGGGCATCCACCATATCTTTATCGGCATCGACCATGTCTGCTTTGTGATTGGTCTCGTCCTACTCGGCGGCTCCCTCCGTGGATTGCTCCGCGTTGTGACATCCTTTACGATTGCCCACAGCATCACGCTAGCGCTTGCCGCACTTGGTTTCGTCACTCTTCCATCACGCATTGTCGAGCCGCTTATTGCCATCTCGATCAGCGGCATCGCCATCGATAACATCCTCCAGCTCCGCCGCACCGACACCAATGTCGATACCGCGTGGAAACACCGTGTCGCGGCGACATTTGTCTTCGGGTTGTTGCATGGCTTTGGGTTTGCGGGTGCCCTCGGGACGCTTGATGTCACTGGAACGCAGCTAGCAACCAGTCTTTGGGGCTTCAATCTTGGGGTTGAGCTTGGACAGCTCGTCATCGTTCTGTGCTGCGCTCCGCTCATCGGGATCATTATGAAAAAATATCCCGTTCAGGGCCGCATCCTTCGTATCTCAGGAAGCATCGCCATCGGACTCGCCGGCCTCTTTTGGTTTATCCAGCGCATCACGGTAGGCGGCTAGGATCGCTTTTCCATCAACACCTGGCGTCGAATGGCATCCAATACGCTGTCGATATCATTGCCAGCCTTTTGCATCACGGCTTGAACACGGTCCTTCAGAAACGCCGTGTCTGCGGCTGATAGCTGTTTGGCCGTGACGACAATCACCGGGATGGATGCGCCATCCTTGGTGCTCCGCAGCCGCGCCAGAAATTCAAAGCCATCCATCTCAGGCATCATCAAGTCCAGCAGAATAGCCGCTGGCCGCTTTGCCGCGACCTTTTCGAGGGCATCCCGTCCGTTGGTTGCCGTCTCCACAGAATAGCCATCCTTGGTGAGGTTGCGCAGCCACAGGTTCTGCATGTCCGCATCGTCCTCGACGACGAGGAGGTGCCCTGATGCGGTTGCAGCGATGCCTCGCAGGATAACGGCAAGACGGCTCCAGTCAACTGGTTTGCTGACGAACTCGAATGCGCCAAGTGAGACGCCCATGTCCCGCGTGTCCGAAACGGAAACCAGAATGACAGGAATTCGGCTTGTGGCAGGATTTGACTTAATGGAATCCATCACCATCCAGCCATCCATCCCCGGCATCAGGATGTCCGTGGTCACCGCGACGGGGTGCAGCTCATTGACGAGGCGGATGCCTTCCTGGCCCGTGGATGCTGTCACAACGGAATAGCCTTCACGACTGAGATTTCTGGAAATGAGGGTGAGCATGTCCGGGTCATCATCGATGGCCACGACTACCGGACGGCCATCGGGATTCAGCGGGGCCTCCTGCACTACTGCGGCTGGATGCTCTGAATGTTCAGCAGGTTGCTCCGGTAGCGCAGGGGCAATGCGCGGGAGCGTAACGATGAACGTAGAACCGACATTTTCCGTGCTCTCAACGGTGATATCGCCGCCGAGCAGCTGGCAGAATTTACGGCTGATCGCAAGTCCCAAACCTGTGCCGCCATACTTGCGCGTTGTGGATGCATCCGCCTGCGTAAAGGCTTGAAAAAGCTTTGAAAGCTGCTCGGGCGTCATCCCGATACCGGTGTCCGTGACCTTGAAGACTACCGTATCCGAGTCGGGCACCGGTGCCGCCGAGAGGGTGATCGTCCCGCCATCCGTGAACTTCGATGCATTGCTTAGCAGGTTGAACAGCGTCTGCCGCAGCTTTGTG
>CAIYBQ010000284.1 GCA_903924445.1 uncultured Armatimonadota bacterium
ACAATCTGACGCTTTTCTTCACCGAGCTGGACTTCGAGGCGCAGAAGCTTCTTCGCGCCTTCAATCTTCTCCGCATGGGTGATGTCCGCAATGCGTAACTGGACCTTGATAAAGTCATCGATGGTGATTTCACTCGATGTTGCATCGGTTGCAGGGGATGTTTGATCCACGGGTTTGGTCTCTCCTGATGACTTTTGTTCGGATTTAGCGGCCTTAGGTGCTGCTTCGACGGTTGGTACTGGGAAGGCGAGGCGCGGGAAGATTACATCGCCGACGGCCGTCTGGCCACCAAAGGGAAGGGCTCCAAATGTCGTTAGGCGGTCAAAGTCACCGGATGCGACATCTGGACTCAGACCCAGCTGACGGAGAACTTCTCCCGCTGCGTGTGGCATCGCCGGGAGTAACAGGACGGCTGCAAAGCGGACGCCTTCAAGGGCATTGTAGATGGCTGTATCGACATCGGCTGTGTTCCCAGCCTTTGCAGCTTTCCACGGTGCGGTGGTCGCAAGGTAGCGGTTGACGCATGCCAGCAGACCATTGACTGCCTGCAGAGCGGTTCCCCAGTCGTAGGTCGCAAGCGCTGCTATATAGGCATCCTTGGCTTTCAGTGCATCGGCCTGCAGTCCTGCATCCAGCGCTGCCTCTGTTGGGAGCGTTCCGCCGAAGTAGCCGGCCTTGAGGACACGGTTAAGAACATTTCCAAGGTCGTTTCCTAGCTCGGCATTGTAGCGGGACTGCAGCATCGATAGCGCAAACTCAGTGTCGTCCGAGAAGCGAATGTCACGGAGGAGGTAGTAGCGCAGAGCATCCCGTGCAACGAGTGGGTTGGCACCACTGGCATCTACAAGCTTCTCAACCACGGCCTGCGGCGTTGGAATGTTGCCTTTACTCTTGCTGGCCTTTCCAAGCAGTCCTTCTTCATCACGAACCACCCACCAACCGTGCCCAACGACATGTTTCGGAAGGGGTAGGTCAAGGGCCATCAGCATCGCAGGCCACAATGTTGCATGGAAGCGCGTGAAAATCTCCTTGGCCATTAGATGAGCGGTTGCTGGCCATGTCTGGTTCCAGGCTGGGTTTTTTGGCCAACCTGACTCAGTCAAGTAGTTGATCAGCGCATCAAACCAAACATAAACAACCTTACTGGAATCCCCGGGGACTTCGATTCCCCAGCCAGCGTTCTTGCGTGAGATGGCGATATCCCGAAGGCCCTGCTCAATAAATGCGAGCACTTCATTCCGCCGGGTGTCAGGAATCAAAAAGCCAGGGTTTGTAAGAATATGCTCTTTCAGGCGCTCCCCGTAGGCTGAAAGTCGGAAGTAGTGGACATCCTCGCGGATACGCTCAACCTTCGCTCCGGTCTCCTTCACGATGCCATTGTCATCGACATCTGTGTCGCGGAAGAACGTCTCATCCGCAACCGAGTACCAGCCTTCATAAACGCCAAGATAGATGTCGCCGGACTTTTCAAGCCGTTGGAACACTTCGCGAACCACATCTTTGTGACGGTCTTCGCTTGTCCGGATGAACGTGTCATAGCGACAATCGAGGAACTTCCAGGCTTCGACAAAGCTCTGTGAAACCTTGTCTACAAATGCCTGAGGCGTTTCGCCAGCCGCGATGGCCGCATCGGAGACCTTCTGCGCATGCTCATCCGTGCCGGTCAAAAACCACGTGTCGAGCCCCTGCATCCGGTGATACCGCGCCTGCGCATCCGCGAGAAGCGTTGTCGTAGCCGTTCCGACGTGAGGTACGGCGTTGACATAGTAGATAGGGGTGGTGATGTACGTTCGCATGGAGAGTTCCTGAGGTTATGCGGCGATGCCGCGAGGTATTTCAAAAGGGTGATGGCAGCCACACGGGCTACCGGCGCGGAACCCCTCAGCCACCGCCTGGTGCGATTGTCCGGCAGCACGGCGTCCCTGCCGCCTGGCTGGTGCTGCAGCTTGGGTCTGCAAAACCGGTCGCTGCGAACATCGATAACTGCCTAGATGTCTCAGCTGATCCACACGCTGGACACGCTTCTGGTTCATCCTTGCGGGAGAATGGTCGCATCGTCTCGAACTGATTACGGCAGGACTTGCACTTGAATTCGTAAATAGGCATGGTCTTTATTCTATCTGATGCAGCCAACCGGCTCCGGTTTGCGCTACGAGCTTTGGGTAGGCGATTTGCAGGAGCGCCGGCAAGTTCTCGATATCCTCGCGGTTGTAGCGAATCAATCTGTTGAGAGCACTTTCATCCCGGCGGGAAACCCAAAGCCTCCACAGCTCAACCGCATCCCAGCCACTCAAGCCTGCGGCTTCATCCGAGCGCTCGATACCAAATCGATGCTCAATCGCCTTCAGACCACCCTTGATTCCAATACGGCGCATCACATTGCAGACATCTACATGGGGAATCTCAAAATCAACGGATGGAAATCGGCGCTTGAGAAATGGCACATCAAAGCCCGTTCCAAAAAAAGAAACCATGAGTCTTACATCGGCGAAAAGCTCGGGGAAGCGCTCAATGTCACGCCCCTTGACAAGAATATGCGTGTCGTAGGCACCGTGCATTCCGATAATCGTGATGTCATTCGCATCGTAGCCGCCGTTGGTTTCGATATCGATACACATCGCTTTGTCCCAAAGCCATGGCAACAGTCGAACCATCTCCTTCGACCCTAGGCGGGCGGCAAACCAAGCCCAGTCCTCGATTTGATACGCCTCAAGCGCCTGGTCCGCCGCCCGTTTAATGGCATCCGCCTTTGTCGCACTCACCGGCAACTTGGCATCAATCACCGAATCCCAGTGCCGAAATCCAGCATCCCAAAGCTGCTGCTCCGACTTCTCGCCAACTCCCGGCGCGATGATAAATGTCCCCGTCAGCCACGGCTTATAGCGGTCAAGTGGAATCGGCATTAGAGGAGACCGTGCGCTTCCTTGAGGTAGCGGTAGGATGATTCCACCGATGCAAACGCATCCCGGTGACACTCATCCTGCTCAACGCACCACCATTCAACGCCCGCGGCATTCCCGGCTTGAATGATCGATCCCCAAGGGAGGTTTCCTTCGCCGATTGGGGCCATTACTGGGTTGCCTTCGATTACGGCTTTGTCCTTGATGTGCACCACTGGCACCCGGCCGTTCATCCGGGTAAACAGCTGTATAGGGTCAACGCCACCATGCCACGCCCAGTAAACATCCAGCTCCAAATAGTAGTCTTCTCCGCCTTCGTTGATCAGAACATCCCATGGAGCCACGTCGGCTCCAACGGCCCCGCGGTCAAATTCGAACGCATGGTTGTGATGACCAAATCGAATGCCGGCATCCGCTAGCTTCGTTCTAACGGCCAGACTCTCGCGTAGAAAGCGCTGATATTCAGCAGGATTCAGCTTGTCGAAACCATCCGGGATGCCGCCAATCGCCACATAGCTACAGCCAAGTGCCGTGTGTAAGGCGATTTCAGGCTCGGTGTCATTCAGAAGCGATGCCCATGGCCGGTGCGTTGCGATGCACTTCAAATCCAGCTCACGAAGCCACGCACCGAGCACCTCTGGCGTGAGGTCCGCATCGAGGGCAGCAACCGCACTCACTTGAACCGCGCGAAACCCAATCTCGCGAACACGCACAAGCGTTTCACGTACGGCATCCGCTGTCTTTGTGAACTCACGCAGCGTGTAAAGCTGGAGTGCCTGCCCAGGCATTAAGCGCCACGCTCTATGTCAGCGGCAATCCGGATTGCTGCTTCACGCGGGTCATCCGCACCGGTGATTGCACGCCCAATAACCAAGTACGTCGCACCGCTCGCAACGGCAGCTTCGGGCGTCGCAATTCGTGCCTGATCATGGGCCGCCACACCCTTTGGGCGAACGCCAGGCACGACGGTGACAAAGTCATTACCAAGGGATGTTCGAATCGCTTCAACTTCATGCGGTGAGCAGACCACGCCATCGAGGCCATTTGCGTGGCACAAACC
>CAIYBQ010000285.1 GCA_903924445.1 uncultured Armatimonadota bacterium
AATCATCCGTGACCTGCCCAAAACGCATATGCAAACCCACCAGCTCACAAACATCCCGGATCGTGTCATTATCAAACTTCAAACGGCCCAAAATCCGGCGGGCGATGTCAGCGCCAACATCCTCGTGGCCATAAAAATGCACCGTGCCATCCGCAGAAACACTCCGCGTCTGTGGCTTCGCAATGTCGTGCAGCAACGCCGCAAGACGCAAAACAATTCCCGCTTCCGCCGGCAGCGCACCAAGCACCCTAAATGTATGCGTCCACACATCATAGATATGCCACGCATTCTGCGTCACCCCATACAGCGCGCCGAGCTCCGGCAGAAAGTGTCCCAGCAGCCCCGTGGTACGCATGAGCTCAAAGCCACCCTCCGCGCCCTTTGCAAGCAACGTCTTAACCAGCTCATCCCGCACACGCTCCGCTGAAATGCCATGCTCTGGCGCCAATCTGTGCGCATGCCGAACAATCGCATCGTGGGTCGATTCATCTAGCACAAACCCAAGCTTTGCCGCAAAGCGACACGCCCGCAGCATCCTTAAAGGGTCATCAGTAAACGTAATGTCCGGGTCACACGGCGTACGCAAAATACCCGCGGCGATGTCAGCACGCGCCATCCCCAGCGGATCCACAATCTCACGCGTATCGATATGCTGCAAAAATGTATTGACCGTGAAGTCACGCCGTGCGGCATCGGATGCAATCGTCCCCGGGGTCACCACCGGCTTTCGGCTCCCACTGCGATACGTCTCCGCACGCGCCGTCACCAGCTCAATTTGCACACCGTTTATATGCACCATCGCGGTCCCAAAGGCCGGATAAGTCACGGGGTGATGACTCGCCGCACGCACCTTCCAGAGGTGCATCGCAACCGCAAGCGCATCCCCTTCAAGCACAAGATCGATGTCCGGCGTGCTTGTCTCTATCCCCAGAAGCTGGTCGCGCACCGCGCCGCCCACCAGCCACAAACCGCCATCCCACTCCGTCCCGCGCAGTGCGGCAGAGAGGTCTCTTAGGGCTTGGTCAACAATCGGTGTCATCGGGACACTATCCTACACCCGCCCCCCAATACCTGACCACCCGCACCACGGCGCCGGGTAGTATAAACCCTGCATGTCCGCCACTTCAACCAGCCGCCGAAGCCCCTTCACCGCCCTCCGGCACCGGGACTACCGCTGGTTTTACATCGGACAACTCTTCTCCCTCATCGGAACCTGGGTACAATCCACAGGCCAAAACTGGCTCGTCACCTTGCTCTCAGAGTCAGAAAGCCATGCATCCAAATGGCTTGGAATCGTCGCCGTCCTCGGCGCACTCCCGATGTTCCTCGGTGCCTTTGTCGGCGGTGCGATCGCGGACCGGATGCCAAAGCGCAACCTCATTCTCTCGATGCAGGTCATACAGTGCATCCTCGCACTCTCCATGGGCCTCCTTGTCATCACCGGCCACATCAAGCTCTGGCACATCCCCGTCTTCGCAGGCCTCCTCGGTATCACGCAGGTCTTTGACATGCCCGCACGCCAGGCATTCCTCATCGAGCTCGTCGGCAAAGAGGACCTCCCAAATGCGATCGGGCTTAATAGCTCGATGTTCAATGGCGCACGCGTCATCGGCCCCCTCGTCGCCGCTCAGCTCATAGAGCGCCTCGGCGCAGGACGCCCTGAAACCTCCGCCGTCGGCCTCTGCTTCATCATGAATGGCCTCTCCTATGTCGGCGTTATCGGTGGCCTGATGGCCGTCAAAGCCGGACGTACAGCCGTCGCAAAGTCCAAACAAGCGCTCGGCTCACAGCTCAAAGAAGTCGCAAACTACCTCAAAGCCTACCGAGCTGGCATCGCCATCGTCTCACTCCTCGCGGGCTGCTCGCTCTTCATGACCGGCGACTGGATTCTCCTCCCAGCCCTTGCTAAATTTGGACTGCACGCAAATGCAGCCGGGTACGGCACCCTCATGTCGATGCGTGGGGTTGGCGCTCTCGCCGCAGCCCTCCTCCTCGCCACGTTCTCAGGCAGCATCCAGCGCAAAGGACACCTCCTCCTTGGATCCGCCTTCTGCTGGGGACTCTGCTCCCTCACACTCGCAAACTGCGGCAGCATGGCCATCGGACGCTGGCTCATCATCGGTGTCGGGTTCAGCATGATCCTCTTCTTCGTAACAGCAAACACCTTGCTGCAGACATCCACGCCGGATCACCTCCGCGGCCGCGTGATGGGCGTGCACAGCTGGCTGATGATCGGTCTCACACCCGCAGGAAGCATCATCGCCAGCAGCATCGCCGCATCCACAAATGTCGTCCGCGCCCTGACCATCGGCGGGACAATCACGATGCTCATCGTTGCCATCATTGCAATCAAAGCCCCGGCACTACGCCGGGCTAAGCGCACCCTCCCCAAGTGCCCGGTACGCTTCCGGTCGGTGCGCGAGCGTATCGTTGTCCCGGATGCCTAACTCACTTTGAAAGCCTGCGGTACCATTGATATCGTGAGCCAAGTCCCTGCATCCGCATTTCTAACATTTCCACTGGTGGAAACACCCGGCGCCATCCTCTTTGACTGTGATGGCACCCTTGTCGACACAATGCCTCTGCACTACAAGGCGTGGCACATGATGCTGGACAAGCACGGGTTTGAAGACATTTTCCCAGTCGATGAGTTCTACGCATTCGCTGGCACACCAGCACGGGAAGTGCTCGAGTATCTCGCCGAAAATCACGCGGGACTGCGCGCCTTTGACCTGAATCTCCTCACGGATGAAAAAGAAATGGCCTATCACGCCCTCGTTCCAAGCGTGACAGAGCTCCCGGAAATCGTCGCGGAGGCACGGCGCTTCTACGGCAAAATCCCGATGGGCGTTGTGAGCGGCGGCCTCGGGATGGTCGTTCGGGAATCCCTGCGCATCACGGGCATCATCGACCTCTTCGATGTCATTATCGGCTCCGAAGATGTCACCCACGGCAAGCCGCATCCAGAGCCATTTCTCCTCGGAGCCGAGCGGCTTGGGGTCGCGCCGGAACGCTGCGTTGTATTTGAAGATGGTGTGAATGGCTTTATCAGCGCACACGCGGCGGGGATGAAAGTTGTCGATGTCACCCGCTGGATTACGCAGACACAGGCCTAGCTCAGCTACCCTATAGACGCCGGAATTTCAAGAGTAAAGGTGAGCGCCCGGTATCAATGCCACCTTGATACACTGTACGTACATGTTTGTCCGTTCCCACACGCCTCCTGTAGCGAAGCAGGTTCCCGTCACCCACACCATTCATGGTGTTACACGCACCGATGAGTACCATTGGCTTCGTGAGAAAGACAACCCGGAAGTACGCTCCTACCTAGAGGATGAGAACTCTTACGCCGACCGCATGGCCGCCCACCTCGCCGAAAAACGCCACCATCTCTACAATGAGCTGATTGGCCGCATCCAACAAACCGACCTCAGCGTCCCCTACCGCAAAGGTAACTTTTCCTATTACATGCGCACCGAAGAGGGAAAGCAGTACTCCATTCACTGCCGAAAACCTATCGGGTCGGATGTTGAAGAAATTGTCATCGATGGCAACAAAATGTCGGAAGGACATGCATTTTTCTCGCTTGGAACCGTGACGATCACCGACTGCGGCCGCTACCTGGCGTACTCCGTTGACACCACCGGTTTTCGCGAATACCAGCTCCACGTCCGGGACCTCGAAACCGGCCTAGACATCGCAAGCTTTGGCAAAGCTCGCGGCATCATTTGGGCAAATGACAGCGACAGCCTTTATATCGTCACCGAAGATGATGCAAAACGCTCCGACACCATTTGGCGGACATCGCTGAGTAACCCAGCCGAACGGACAGTGGTCTTCCACGAGCCTGATGCCCTTTTCCGCGTCTTTGTGACCAAAACGCGCGACAATGCGTTTATCGTGCTTGGAACCACCAGCCAGACCACGAGCGAATTTCACACAATCCCGGCGGATGACCCGAAGGCTTCTCCAGTGGTTGTGCTTCCCCGCGAGGATGGACACGAGTACGATCTCGACCACCGGGATGGCCTCTTTTACATCCGGACCAACAAGGATGCACCACTCTTTCGCATCGTCGCGGCACCTGTCAGCGATCCACAAGAGGAAAACTGGACAGAGGTGCTTGGGGCTGACACGGAAACGATGCGCGAATCCGTAGACTGCTTCGGTGGACACCTGGTGATCAGTGAGCGCTGCGGCGGACGGCCACAGCTGCGCGTTCTGAGCTTTGCAACCGGGCTGGACCAGCTCGTCGCATTCCCCGAGCCAACCTACACCGTCACCCTCGACCAAAACCACTGCTTTGACACAACCACGCTGCGGATTTCGTATAGCTCACTCGTGATGCCGAGCTCCATCTACGATGTCAACCTCGACACTCTCGAACTCACGCTGCTCAAGCAAACGGCAATCCTTGGAGGCTTTGACACGACAAACTATGTCAGCTCCTTCCTCCATGCGACGGCCCCGGATGGCACCCGCGTCCCGGTGAGTATCGTCCATCACAAGGACACCCCTATTAACGGAACCGCTCCGTGTCTGCTCTATGGCTACGGCTCGTACGGCATCACCATCCCTGTCCAGTTCCAGAGCAGCCTCGTCTCACTCCTCGACCGCGGGTTTGTCTACGCCATCGGGCATATACGTGGCGGCGGTGACCTTGGAAAGACTTGGCACGATGCCGGGAAAATGCAGCACAAACAAAACACATTTTCCGACTTTATTGCCGTCGGTGACTTCCTGAAGTCCGAAGGCTACTCGCACCCGCGACGCCTTGCCATTCGCGGCGGAAGCGCCGGTGGCCTCCTCCTCGGAGCCGTCGTGAACCAGCGCCCAGACCTCTGCCGCCTGGTCATGAACTACGTTCCGTTCGTGGATGTCATCAACACAATGCTGGATGACACCCTGCCGCTAACGGTTGGCGAATACATCGAGTGGGGCAATCCCAATATCGAAGAGGAATATCACTGGATGCAGGCTTACAGCCCATATGACAACCTTGAGGCCAAGGACTATCCGAGCACGCTAGTGCGTACTGGGTACAACGACTCGCAAGTGATGTACTGGGAGCCGGCGAAGTATGTTGCCCGTAAACGCCGCTTGAAAACAGACTCCAATCCACTCCTGTTCATCACAGATCTTTCCAGCGGACATGGCGGCGCAAGCGGCCGGTACGATGCGATGCGAGACCTTTCATGGGACTACACATGGCTTTGTGACCAGCTGGATGTCCAGATTTAGCCGTTTATAGGGTGAGGTTTGGGTACTATCCTGCCGAAAAACACAACGTAGAGCGCACTGCGCTTCGATTTTAAGGACAGAAACCATGAATGATGCAGCACTGGATTTCCTGAAGGAACTCGTTGAAACGCCATCTCCAAGTGGCTACGAAGAGCGCAATGCAGCCGTGTTTCGCAGCTATGTCGGCGCATTCGCGGACACCATCGAAACCGATGCCATGGGCTCGGTCATCGCATCGGTGAACCCCGAAGGCTTCCCGAAAATTATGCTCGCAGGCCACATCGATGAAATCGGCTACCAAGTCAGCTACATCGATGAAAATGGCTACATCTTCTTCAGCCGGGTTGGGGGTCATGACCTCACCAATGCGGTTGGTCAGCGCGTCCAGATTCACACCGCAAAGGGAGCAGTCCCGGGTGTGATCGGCAAGAAGCCGATTCACGTGATGACGCCGGATGAGCGTACGAAGGCGCCTGTGCTGGAAGGCCTTTGGGTGGATGTTGGTGCAGTTAATCGCACTGAGACCATCGATGCAGGTGTTCAGCTTGGTGATGCGATTACGATTGATGCCGGATTTACCCGCCTCGTAGGTGACCGTGCCGCTGCTCGCGCATTTGATAACCGTGTGGGTGCCTGGGCTGTTGCCGAAGCGCTTCGCCGCGTCAAGATGCTGCAGCCGGAAGCCGCAGTGTTCGCAGTCGCTACCGTTCAGGAAGAAGTGGGCCTCCGCGGCGCAAAGACCAGCGCCTTTGGTATCAACCCTGAAATCGGTATCGCCGTCGATGTCACATTTGCAACCGACTTCCCAAGCATGGACAAGCGCCTGCACCCGGATGTCAAGCTGGGAAATGGACCTACGATTCTTCGTGGAGCTAATGCAAACCGCAAGCTCGCGGACAGACTGGTCGCACAAGCCGTTGAATACAAAATCCCTTACCAGATTGAAGTCTATGGTGGTGGCACGGGCACGGATGCAAACGCGATGCAGGTCAACCGCGCGGGCATGATCACCGGACTTGTCGGAATCCCACTGCGCTATATGCACACGCCGTGTGAGATTGTTTCCCTCGCGGATGCCGATAATGCGGCGGAGCTGATGGCGCGCACTGCGGCATCGGTGAAGCCCGGCGAATCCTGGATTCCAGGAAACTAGCGCTTGGCAAATAGCAGCGTAAAGGCGAAAGCCATCCATAGTGGATGGTGGATCAAACCGGGCATCGCCCTCCTCTCAGGCGCACTCATGTGGTGCGCCTTTTCGCCTTTAAACATCTGGCCACTGGCATGGGTCGCGCCGGGAATCCTGATGTGGTTGATTGCGCACAGCAAGCGTGCCCGGTCGGCGATGCTGTATGCCGCGCACCATGCGGCAGCGTTATACGGCATCGGGGTCGAGTGGATGCGCGCCATCGATGATGGCCCCTACATCGGCTTAGTCATCCTCGAGACGATTCTGTTTGGCATTTTCGGATTGATTACCGGTGCGGTTTTGCCGAAAGTCGGTAATCGCTATCGGCCGTTGATGTTTGCTGCTGCATGGGTCTGCTTTGAGTGGGCACGCTCCACGGGCACATATGCATTTCCATGGTTTTTGACATCTACGGTGTTCAGTCACCCGATGGCGTTGCCGTGGCTGCAGGCCGCGGAGGTGATGGGCGCTTGGGGTGTGAGCGCGAGTGCGGTGTTTATCAGTGG
>CAIYBQ010000286.1 GCA_903924445.1 uncultured Armatimonadota bacterium
GGCGTGGAAGCCTGCCCCTACAGGACCTCATCCGTGATCTAAAAACCGATGACCTCGATCAACAAATCCATCAAAGAAGCCGGACCAAACAGAGAACAGTGGTTTCGTAACGCCCGGCGACCTCGGCACGCACGGGATACATCCACGGCGCAAGCGAACATCAATTAATGTGAATGCACATACGGCCAATCAGATTTGCCACGCACGCAATACATTCCACCGCATCAACCACCATCCAAAATTCCACCCGCCAAAAAACAAAAAACCTCCCCCGGACACCCGGAGGAGGCACATACCCACATTCAATCCATCACTTCAAAACGGTCAGTGTCCCCGTTCTGGTCGTGATGCCAGTTTTGGCACTAATCGTAACCGTCTTGTTGACCAAAACCGTTTGCGTCGTCACCTGGAACGCCGCACTCACCGCGCCCGCCGGGATCACAACACTCTGCGGAACACCTGCAACCAGCGCTACATTGCTCGACAGCTCAACCGTCACCGCAACCGAAACCGCCTTTGCAAGCTTCACAATGCCGCCCGTAACCGTGCCGCCAATGACTCGGTTTGGCGATATCGCCACACTCGCCACCACCGGAGGCAAGACAGACAGAGGACAATCTGCACTCTCACCCGCTAGCATTGCCTTGATTTCCGCATCCACACGGGCACCAACAAACGATGTTGTTGCCGTAAATGTCCCCGATGTTTTCCCCGCTGGGATCACAACGGATGCTGGAACGACAACCGATGCCTTATCGGAAAGCAGCTGCACCATCAAACCGCCAACTGGAGCCGGCCCCGTAAGCGTGATCAAACACGCCGTCTTGACACCACCATTGACAACCGCTGGCTTACACAGAACCGATGCCACTGCTAAAATCGACACCCGCAGCTTGACCTGTGCACTTGTCCCATTACACGTTGCCGTGATAAGGCAATCACGGCTGGACTGCACCGTCGTACATAGCACCGCAAATGTCGCCGTATTCTTACCTGCCGGCACGGTCACCGATACTGGAACCTGCACCGCTGCATCCTCAGAAAGCAATGTCACCACTTGGCCGCCGACCGGCGCAACGGATGACAGTGTAATTCTGGCGACTGCTGACTTCCCACCCATCACCAATGCTGGGAAAACCGTCAGGCTGTTCGGACGCGTAGCCAGTACAGTCACATCCGCACGCACTTCCAAGCCACCCGCGCTGCAGATAAGCTGCACATTTGTGTCAGATAACACCAATGCCGTCATCAACTTGATCACCGCAGTGCTTGCGCCCTTGGCAATCGTCACCGTCTTGACACCCGGCAGCAATGCCGAATTACTACACGTTACCGAAACAACCGTCGCAACAGCCGCCGGCGCGCCAAGCGTCAATGTCGCGCTTCCCACACTCTTACAATTGATACGGTTGGGATTTGCAAACAATGTTCCTAGTGACCGCACCTTTAATAGGAGCGTCGCGGTCGTCTGACCGCCATTTGCTTTCGCGATGACTCCCGCGGTGACATCACCCGGAACGATGCTTGTCGTAAATGTAAAGCTCGCCGTTTTCTGCCCAGCCGCAACCGTCACGGTCAGCGGAACCATCAGGCTCGCACTGTTCGAAACAAGCTCGACCACCTGGCCACCCCCTGGCGCATTTTCAGACAAGGTCACCTGACCGGTTCCACCTGTTCCGCCGATCACCGAGACGGGTAATGTCAGCGCACTTGGAACAATCACCTGCGGCTTGATGGTAATGCTCGCATCCACAGAAACTTCATCCAATGTTGCCGTCACATACGCAAATGTCTCGACCAAGACCTTGCTCGTAACAATATTGAAGTCCACGGTCCGCTGTCCGGCGGGCACCGTGATGCTCGCAGGAACTGCCACCGAAACGTCATCACTCTCAAGCTCGAGCACCAAGCCACCCACCGGCGCCGCCCCACTCAAAATGACCGTCCCCTTTACGGTTGTTCCGCCAAATGTGCTCGGCGGCGAGATGCGCAGCCGCGGCATCGGAGGTAGCAATGTCAGCTGTGTTGAGACAAGCTGTGCCCCAAGACTTGCCGAAAGCTGCACGGTTGTGATGCTCGCAACAGAACCCGTAGCCACAAGCGTCGTCACCGATGACTGCCCTGCGGTAACGGTCACATCCGCCGGCAGATCGACAACTGCGTTATCGCTGCTAAGCGAAACTATTGTGTCCACTGCCGCTGGTGCAGCAAGCGAAACAGTCAGCAAACGGCTCTGCCCGGAAACGGAAACACTTCGATCAAGCGCTACGCTGCTGAGAACAGCCACGCCAACATTTGGACCATTGACCTTCAGGGCAAGCGTTTTGGTGACATTCCCCCCGATGGTGTCGACGGCATTTACCGTGATGTTAAATGTTCCAGCCGCCCGCGGGGTTCCGGTAAGGAGACCAGTGACTTCATCAAAGGCCATGCCCGCTGGCAGCGCGCCCGTCTGTGTGATCTGAACCGGGTTTGGTCCACCGATAACAACGTTGCGGTCCGGGTAAGCCTCATCAATATTGGCTTCTTGGAGATGATCAATCACACCCACCTTGCCCGCAGCATCGAATGCCGCCATCTGGGCACCCACATAGTCGCCGACAACGACCACCGTCGAGAGGTCAACCAACACGCCATTAATGGATTTGGTACCGATGCCATGGATGCCATCCGGGCCGACATTTTCGCATAATGCCTCACCCGTCTCAGCATCGATTGGGCCAACATAGGTAAAGAAGTCGTACCGACGCGTCACGACTTCATCCCCATTGTTGAGGTCTTCCGGAGCGCCTTCCATCTTGCCCTTGGCACCGCCATCCAGCTTTTTAAACTCCGTCTGCAAGATCTGCCACTCAACCTCAACCTCATCCGGCTCGCCATTTCTCCAGTTACGGTCATTTGCGTTGTCAGGGTCATCAGAAACCAGATCGCGGAGCTCAACCCGAGCATTGTTATGCGTGGTTGTACTGATCTCTTTCACCCAGCTGGCGGGTCCAAATTCGCGGACGGGTACTTGCGGCGGCGGCGGAACGATGACGGCCTGGACCTGTGCAGGGACATTGTTTACCGCGGGGATGTAGTTAAACGATGGCGTTGCAATATCCACGGCTCCGGCAAATGCGAGGTTACCCGCGCCATCATCCTTGAGCCAGCTGTACTTAATGCCTTTCGGAACACCATAAAAGCCAACACCAAAGTGTTCGCCACCGAAGTTGATGTTGGGGTTGATGAACTGATGGCCATCCGTTGGGAGAACGGGTCCGGCCGGGATGGCGGTGTAGGCCTTCCAACTGCCATCCGGGTTCTTGCCGCTCTCGTAGCGCACAAACACCTTTGGGCTTAGCGGGTTGGAGAGGTCTTCGGTGATTCTCGGCGTGCCGTAGTGGTTGTAATCGTAGGTATAGGTGATGTCCCGGCTGTAGCAACCATCGATTTCGATCTCAAAACCGTGGCACTCAGTCCCCGTGTCATTGACGGCATCAAAGTTGTTGATGCTGCCATAGGCCTGACTCCCCATCCGAAGCATCGAGAAGCGACTGGTGGATGTTGGCTTCGAGCCGGAGAGTGCGAGGAGGCCCGGCCTCGCTATCATCATCCCGATCAAGGCGGGAATCACAGCAAGGAGCATCGTGTGATGTGGCTGAAAGAAAGCGCGTTTGCGGTGCGCGTTGGCTTTGCGGGTTGTTTGTGGGCGTACTTGCCCGAGTGTAGTTCCCAATGTTACTGCCTCCGATGTAAGCGGTATAAAACTAGATGGAAAGCAATTTGTCTCTTTGGATGTGTTGGTTGGTGTGTAAACACATCGGCACCGGGCGGGACTCTCCGGACCAGCGACAAATCTGACTTGGCGTGACGGTATCACCGGGGGTTGTTCGAGGACATCGTCCAAATGGCAGACAGAACCTCTTATTTAGACTTAACTTTCAAACACGCTATTGATGAAACAAAACGCCGTGAAGGGGTTGATTGCTGTGTCCAGGCGGCGCGCGCGTAACGGTTTGGAACTGCCTCATGGTTTTGTTGGTTCGCTGATGGCAATGCTGCGCTCGCCGGGTGGATGCATCGCGTTTGTGCCGATCTCGCCGGATGTTATGAAATTTCCGTTTGATGCTTGGTTCGGCTTTGGTAATGCCTCTTATTGAAACAAACCTCCGCGTAGGGGCGGACCGCTGTGTCCGCCAGCAAGTGATGTATTGGATTCGCATCGAAAACCGCGAACAAACCTCTGTACGGGCAGGCGCCTTTGCCGGCCCGTAAAGGTCGATGTCAACTAAGCAGCATTACGTCGACGGCGCAGCGCGATCCCCGCGAGCGCACCGCCACCGGTGAGCAACAACGCGATGGAACCTGGCTCAGGCGCGACGTTGGAACCGGGGTTGGAGGGGGAGACATTGAGGTTGCTGTTGGTAGTGAATTCGTAGCCTACCCCCATTCCACTGTAATCGAATGAAACGTTTGCACTACTATTGACTTCAGTGTAATCCGTATATTTTGTAAAGTAAGCGCCAGCTCCCACGCTACGTCCAAGGGTGCTGATCCTAACGATATCATTCTTCTGCATCGTCAATGGACTAGACAGATCCAGCCAAGCAATACCATCACGCAATATCAAATCATTGGTGTTAAATGACTTATTATCACCATTGATTGAATACGACAACGACGTATAGGAATCTCCGTTCGTATAGAAACCAATACTGTTTAGAATCATTGAACTATTGAATGTATAAGCAGTGGTTGACGGCGTTGCCCCC
>CAIYBQ010000287.1 GCA_903924445.1 uncultured Armatimonadota bacterium
AAAAAATACACCCGGCAGGAATCGAACCTGCGACCAATTGCTTAGAAGGCAACTGCTCTATCCGCTGAGCTACGGGTGCATCGGACACATTCTACCGAATGTCTTTTCGTGAGGCGTACAATAAACGCATGTCAAAGCGCCTCTTGCTCATCGATGGCTATTCACTGCTCTTCCGCGCCTTTTTCGCGATGCGGGCACTGACCAACAGCAAAGGCGAACCCACAAACGCACTCTTTGGCCTGACCAATATGCTCATCACGCTGATTGAGCGCGATAAACCCGATGTGATGATCTGCGCGTGGGATGCCCATGCGGCGACATTTCGCCACGATGCCTATCCTGACTACAAAGGGCATCGTCAGGAGACACCGGATGACCTGAAGCTCCAGGCCCCGATGGCCCGACAGCTTGTTCTCGCATTTGGAATCACACCGCTCGAGATTCCTGGCTACGAAGCAGATGACATCATCGGTACACTCGCCGTCCGCGGTCAGCAACAAGGCTACGATGTCCTGATCGTGACAGGGGATTCCGATAACCTCCAGCTCGTCCGGGATGGCATCTCAGTGATGATCACCGTCAAAGGCGTGACCGAAACAGTCATTTATGACCACGACAAAGTCGTTGAGCGCTACGGCCTTACGCCCGCACAGCTCGTTGATTACCGGGCACTCAAGGGCGACAGCTCGGATAACATCCCAAATGTCCCAGGCGTCGGCGAGAAAACTGCAACCGCACTGCTTCAAAAGTACGGCACCGTTGAAAATGTGATGGCAAATGTCGATAACATCGACAAACCCAAGATCCGCGAGTCCATTCGTGAACATCTCCACCAGATTCCACTGGCACGGATGCTGGCTGAAATCCACAAGGATGTCCCCCTTGGGTACGATTTGCCACCTGTGGATATGGTTGGGACATTTGTCCTCCAAACCGATGCGCTGGTCGCGTACCTCGAGCGCCTCGAGTTCCGCACACTGCTCAAGCGCGTGCCCGGTGCCAAAATCGCATCCACGCCAACCCTGTCAAGCGGCGCATCCATTGTCAGTGACAGCCAGCCAACCGCGGACTATTCTGCGGTCCCGGATGGCAGCGAGGATGACAACAGCGCGGCGGCGGCACCGCGGGATGTCACCATCACCGATGACATTTCAATCCTAGCCAGCTGGGCGGGAAAACCGGTTGCGGTGCGCGTTGCCGCAGGGCCAGGCGCATCCCTAGATGCCCCCATTTACGGAATCTGCATCGCGGATGGTAATGGCACCGCCCTGCGTATCACCGCGCCGCTGGAAGAAGTGGTCGACACTGGACTCTTTGGTGGAAGCACAGCTGCGGCCGTTATCGATCCGAATGTCAAGGCATTTCTTGAAGATGTCAACCAGCCGAAGTGTGTCCACGATGCCCGAGGCACCCTTGTTCAGCTGACACGCCTTGGTATACACCTCGGTGGTTTGGCATTCGATGCTGAATTGGCGTCGTACCTCCTCCAGGCTGGACGCAGGAGTGGCTACGCCGTCCACGATGTAGCTGCGTTCTTTGGTGGTATTCAGCTTGAGCGGGCACCGGAAGCAAAAGAGCTGAAAGATGTCGGTACGGCTGAGCGCATGGAACTTGCTCTGCGACACGCTGCCTTCGCCGCGGATGCCATTGCAGCACTTCAGCCCACTATGGATGAAAAGCTCAAGGCAGCTGAACAGACAGACTTAATGCAAACGATGGAGCTGCCGCTTGCGCCCATCCTCGCTGAAATGGAGTGCATGGGCATTTGCCTTGATAAAGAGGAAATGAAGCGTCAGGCCGCGGTCATGGGGATTCGTATCAGCGAGCTCGAGGG
>CAIYBQ010000288.1 GCA_903924445.1 uncultured Armatimonadota bacterium
CGGCTTACATGTCACAGTTACGGTCCCTGACGCGATACAATTATACATCCGGAGGTTGCGCCAACGTGTGGCAACGATTTACTGAACGTGCTCGTCGTGTCGTGTTTTTCGCCCAGGAAGAAGCTGGCAGGCTTGGTGAGAATTATGTCTCGACCGAGCATCTGCTACTGGGACTGGTGCGGGAGAGTGACAGCGTAGCTGCTCGAATTCTCGAGACGCTAGGTGTGTCTGCTAGCCGGGTCCGTACGGAGATTGAGCGGCAGGTGACTAAAGGGGATGGTCGAACCGGACCTGACATGCAGCTTACGCCGCGTGCCAAGCGTGTTATCGACCTCGCTTACGATGAAGCACGGCAGCTCAACAATAACTACATTGGAACCGAGCATCTCCTGTTAGGACTTATTCGTGAAAACGATGGACTTGCCGGGCGTGTTTTGGCGAAATTTGGGGTTGACTTAGATCGGACTCGCCGAGAAGTCCGGCGCCTACAAGATCAGGAGCCAGCGACTGCTGGAGCCCGAACTGGTGCGAGCACTGCAGCACCGAGTCGCTCTAATAGTCGCACGCCAGCACTGGATGAATACGGACGCGACTACACCGTGATGGCCAAGGAAGACAAGCTGGATCCAGTTGTCGGCCGTAGTGCGGAAATTGAGCGTGTTGTACAGATTCTGTCGCGAAGAACCAAGAACAATCCGGTTCTCGTTGGTGAGCCAGGCGTTGGTAAGACAGCGATTGCAGAAGGCTTGGCGATGCGGATTATTGAAGGCGATGTGCCTGAAATCCTCGCCGATAAGCGTATTGTTGCTCTCGACATGCCTGGGCTGGTTGCGGGTACCAAGTATCGCGGTGAATTCGAAGAGCGAATGAAGCGGGTGATGGAGGAAGTACGTCGCTCAGATGGTCAGATTGTGTTGTTCATTGATGAACTCCATACTCTGGTCGGTGCTGGAGCTGCGGAAGGTGCAATCGATGCATCCAATATCATGAAGCCAGCTTTGTCGCGTGGCGAGCTGCAGTGTATTGGTGCCACGACACGGGATGAGTACCGCAAGTACATCGAGCGGGATGCTGCACTTGCTCGTCGCTTCCAGATGGTCAAGATTGAGCAGCCATCCGTCGAAGAAGCTGTGGAAATCCTAAAGGGGTTGCGTTCCCGGTACGAAAGCCACCACAAGGTTGAGATTACGGATCACGCCTTGGAAGCGGCATCCCGCTTGTCAGACCGCTACATCACGGACAGGTTCCTCCCCGATAAGGCTATTGACCTTATTGATGAAGCATCATCGCGTGTGCGATTACGTGCTGCGACGGCTCCACAGCCGCTACGGGATGCTCGTCATGAGCTCGCTGACATCGAGCGCCAACTTGTCGTTGTTGCCGAGCAGAGTGACTTTGACCGGGCAACATTTCTTGAAGAGCAGAAGGGTTTCCTAACAACCCGGATTGCTGACTTGCAGGCGCAATGGGAGGAGAAACGTGCATCCATCCCACTTATCGTTGGTGAGGATGAAATTGCGCAAATCGTGACGAGTTGGACTGGGATACCTGTTTCCCGGCTCGTTGAGACAGAAACGCAAAAGCTGCTCCAAATGGAATCGGCCCTTCATAAACGTGTCATCAGTCAGGATGAAGCAATCATTGCTGTCAGCAAAGCTGTGCGACGTGCGAGAAGCGGCATGAAGGATCCTCGGCGCCCGATGGGGTCGTTCCTCTTTGTTGGGCCGACTGGTACTGGCAAGACAGAGCTTGCCAAGGCACTCGCTGCTTTCCTGTTTGAAAAAGAGGATGCGCTGGTTCGCATCGATATGAGCGAGTACATGGAGCGGTTTGCTGTTTCACGTCTCGTTGGTGCGCCTCCAGGCTATGTTGGTTTTGAGGATGGTGGCCAGCTTACAGAGGTGATTCGACGAAATCCATATTCAGTGATTTTGCTCGATGAGGTTGAAAAAGCGCACCCGGAGGTCTTCAACTTGCTCCTGCAAGTGATGGAAGATGGTCGCTTGACGGATTCTCAGGGACGGGTCGTTGATTTCCGGCACTGTGTTCTGATCATGACCAGTAACATCGGTAGCCAGCATATCAACCGAGAGCCATCCATTGGCCTCCGTAAGGATGTCCTGCAAGGTGTTACAGCAGCAGAGCACTCTGCGATGAAAGAGCGGATTCAGGAAGACATCAAGAGGGTGTTCCGACCGGAATTTATTAACCGCTTGGATGACATCATCGTTTTCCAATCGCTGACCGCGAAGGAAATCCGTTTGATTGTTGACCTGATGCTTTCATCGGTTCGCAAGCAGGTCGTACAGCAGGGGATGACGTTGCTTGTGCAGGATGCCGTCATTGATAGGCTTGCTCTGGTTGGTTTTGACCCACAATATGGTGCCCGGCCACTGCGAAGAGCTGTGCAACGCTTGGTCGAAGATCCGTTATCCGATGAAGTATTACTTGGAAGATTCACATCAGGTGATACTATTGAAGCCGTACTGGATGGCGAAGGGGAGACAGCAGTTGTTGTGTTCCGCAAAGTCGAGGACAATGCGATCGAAGAGTCAAGTGAGGGTTCTGAACCTCTAAGAATAGAGGCTACAGAGCAAGGTTGACTTGACAGCGCTTTGTGTGAATGGTATCTTATCGGTCGTTGACAAGCTCGATAAGGGCGAGTGGTGAAATGGCAGACACGCTGGTCTTAGGAGCCAGTGCCGCAAGGCGTAGGGGTTCAACTCCCCTCTCGCCCATCATCACGCAAAGGTCATGCGGGAGTAGCTCAGTGGTAGAGCGCTACCTTGCCAAGGTAGATGTCGCGAGTTCGAATCTCGTCTCCCGCTTCCCCCATATTTGGGTGGCTTAGCGGGTACTGGTGCTTTTAGCGTCCGGTACCTTTTATTTTGTTACTGGTCACTATGGTGGGGCAAGGAGAAGGTTTGCGATGCAGGTTGTAAATGAACAGATTGACCCATGTAAGGTTCAACTGACGATCACCGTTGGTGAAGAGCATCTCGAGGGTTCTCGCAAAAAGGCTGAGCAACAAGCAATTGCCAAAGTACAGCTGCCTGGCTTCCGCCGCGGCAAGGTACCTGCGCAAATGGCTCTCAAGTATGTTGATCCGGGTGCAGTCCGTCAGCGTGCAGTTGAAATGTCCGTTCCGGACATCTACAAGGCTGCACTTGAGCAGGAAGGCGTAGTCCCTTTCCACGACCCTGAATTCGAGTTTGTCGAATATCCAGAGGGTGGAAATTTGGTCTTCAAGGCTACGGTCCCATTAGCTCCCAATGTTGAACTCGGCCAATACAAGGGCCTTGAAGTTGAAAAGCGAAACCTGATTATCACTGACGCTGATGTCACTGAGCAGGTTGAACAGCTTCGTGCTCGTCATTCTCAGTTTGAGGTTGTCGATGGCGCAATCTCGCAAACGGGTGACATGGTCTTGGTGGACCTCACAGCAACGGTCGAAGGCAAGGATCTTCCCGAGCTCGCAGAGCCAAAGGCCACTGTTATTGAGATCGGACGGAATATCCCTGATCTCGACAATGGTCTGGTCGGACTGACCGCAGGCGATGTCAAGACGATTGAAGCGATTTATCCAACTGACTTCCCAGATGAGACACTTCAAGGCAAGAAGGCTACATTCGGCATCACTGTCACGGAAGTTCGACAAAAAAACCTTCCTGAGCTGAATGACGAGTTTGCTGCAAAGGCGCATCCTACAGCCAAGACGGTTGATGAGCTTCTCGTTGCGATTCGCGAAGGGTTGAATGCATCATCGGATGAGATGTCCAGCAACGAACTGGATGTCAAGCTTGTCCAGGCTGCTGTTGCAAATGCAACGGTAAATTTCCCGGACATCCTGCTGCGTGCAGAAGTCGAAGCAGAAGCGCGACAGCTTGAAGAGCGACTTCGTGAGCAGAACGTCACTGTTGAGCAGTACCTGTCCGCTACTGGCAAGTCCGTTGAGCAGATTTTGGAAGAGATGTCCTCTGGGGCACGAGTCCGAATCTCCAACAGCTTGACGCTTGCGCAGATTGCTCGCGAAGAGTCGATTACGGTCGATGACGCGGATGTCGATATTCAGATTGAAGCACGTGCGGTCGCAGCCAAGGTTAGTGCCGGTGCTGTACGCAAGTACGCAGAACAGAACAATACGCTGAATCAGTACCGTGATCAGGCAATGACGCAGAAGATTCTGGCATTCCTCCGGTCTGAAGCTGTCGTTTCTGAAAACTCCTACACTGCCGATGAAATGCGTGCAGCAAACGAAGCTCTTACATCTGTTGAGCCTGTTGCTGTCGATGCAGCCGCTGACGAAGCCCCTGCGAAGCCAAAGCGCAAAACCGCCAAGGCTAAGGAAGCTACCGAAGATGCTGTTGTAGCTGAGACCGATGGAACTGATGCTAAGCCTGCGCCACGTAAGCGCACCAAAAAGGCTGATGCTGAAGCTGAAGGTTAGTTAGTATTGACGAATGACGGAGAAATAATGCGATGCCGATAATCCCAAGTGTTGTTGAACAATCTGCCCGTGGTGAACGGTTCTTTGACATCTACTCAAGATTACTCCGGGATCGCATTATTTTTCTTGGGGACGCAATCGACGATACCGTCGCAAACATCGTGATAGCACAGCTTTTGTTTCTCGAACGGGAAGACCGCAATCGTGACATCGAGCTGTACATCAACTCACCAGGTGGTTCTGTAAGCGCCGGACTTGCCATCTTTGACACGATGAACCTCGTGCAGTGCGATGTCGCTACCATCTGCGTAGGACAAGCCGCATCCATGGGAGCAATCCTCCTTACAGGTGGTGCCAAGGGCAAGCGCTACGCACTCCCGCACTCCAGAATAATGATTCACCAGGTCAGTGGAGGTACTCAAGGTACCGCCTCAGATATCGGTATTCAATACAAGGAAATGCTGAAGTACCAAGACCTTTTGGCAGGAATCTTGCAAAGACAAACAGGGCAAGAGCTTGAACGAATCGTAAAAGACATGGATCGTGATTACTTCATGTCTGCGGAAGAAGCGACCGCATACGGTTTGGTAGACCAGGTGCTAGTACGTTGATGTGATGTGGCCTTTCCGGGCAACGTCGCTCAGGAAATAGGTTGTTTCATGGCACAGCGGAAAGATTGGGAATCGAACGACGATAGGTGTGTACTTTGCGGTAAACATCGCGATGTGGTTCGGAAACTTGTTTTGGGAATATACGGCGGTATATGTACCGACTGCGTAAGCCTTTGTCTTGAAATCCTCAAATCCGACTCGAAGTCTGTCGAGCCACTCGTCTCGTCAAAGACACTAAAGCCAAAAGAGCTTCACGCTATCCTCGATCAGTACGTGATAGGCCAGGATGCTGCTAAGCGTGCGCTTTCAATCGCCGTTTACAACCACTATAAAAGAATCGATGCACCGGCATCCGATGTCGAAATCCAGAAGTCCAACATCCTTTTGATGGGACCAAGTGGATCCGGTAAGACTCTTCTCGCGCAGACACTCGCACGGACCATCGGGGTTCCTTTCGCGATCGCCGATGCGACTGCTCTGACCGAAGCTGGCTATGTTGGTGAAGATGTTGAGAACATTCTTCTACGCTTGATTTCAGCCGCTGAAGCTATGGCATCCTCTCAAGATGAAGCGATCGCTCTCGCAGAAAATGGCATTATCTTCATCGATGAAATTGACAAGATTTGTCGAAAGCAAGATGGTCCCAGCATCACACGCGATGTAAGTGGGGAAGGCGTCCAGCAAGCGCTTCTAAAGATTCTGGAAGGTACCGTTGCGAATGTTCCTCCGCAGGGTGGACGTAAGCATCCTCAGCAGGAGTACCTCCAAATCGATACTAAGAACATTCTGTTCATGTGCGGCGGGGCATTCGATGGCCTTCAAGATGCCATCAACAAGCGACGCAACGTCCAGGGAATGGGATTCCTCGCAACCTCCGTAGACGCTCCGCCACTTGTGACATCAACAGAGCTCGAGCCCGAAGACTTTGTGCGCTTTGGTTTGATTCCGGAGTTTGTGGGTCGACTTCCTGTGATGTGTGCGCTGGATGCCCTAGACGAAGCTAGCATGGTGCGTGTGTTACAGGAACCCAAGAATGCTCTCATGCGCCAGTATGCACGCTTGCTTGAGCTAGATGGTGTGAAGCTCACCGTTACCGAAGATGCAAAGCTTGAAATTGCACGCAAAGCCATTACGCTTGGTACAGGGGCACGCGGCCTTCGGACAATCATGGAACGGTTGCTTGGACCATGTATGTATGACCTTCCCAGTCAGTCTGAAGTTAGCGAGGTTGTACTGACATCCGGGTACGTCCTGGGTACTAGTGAGCTCGAGTATCGGTACAAGACACAGCAAGCTGCCTAAACGTTTTTGGGGGAACCATTGCTGGTTCCCCAACACGTGCTGGATTCGACATGTGTTTAGCCCACTGACGACAGCAGCAGCCCATGGCACTGAATACGTTTGGCTGTGAAAACAAAAAATCCTCAATCCAGCTGACTACTTTGATAGTCACTCCAGATTGAGGATTTGTTTTTGTGATTTCTGAGTCTAGTGGACGAGGGCACGCCTACGTTGACGCATAATCTGCACTGGTTTCTGATCAGCACACTGCACATCTACGCGAACACCCGTACCATCCAAGTGATACGCGATGTAAGGAACGTAGTCATATTCCAGATAGTCAGCCCATGCCTCACCGGTGTTTGATGACTGGACTGGTGGAGTCTCCACAAGGTGAACTCCCACCGCTCGGTTGCCCCTTGGATAGACGAAAACCTTGGGTCCAAGTCCAGTCGACCATTCCACGATGACGCGATTGGACGCGGGGGATCCAGACAAAAATGCCTCCCATGACCTTACTCGCCAACGAAGTGCATTGCCATCAATTAGCGGTAAGGAAACAGCTGCATGACTGCTCATCAGGCCAACAACTCCACAGGGTTCTCCATCACGCGCTTGAAGGCGCCAAGGAACATCGCTGCGTCGCTTCCATCAACAACGCGATGGTCCGCTGAAAGGGTTACTTTCATACGGCGTCTTGCGACGATGGCTCCATCGACAACAGCTGGAACTGTTCTTGTGCCGGACACGGCCAAGATCGCACCTTCGCCTGGGTTGATAATCGCTGCGAAGTTTTCGACATCAGCGATGGCACCCATGTTGGAAATGGTGAACGTTCCACCCGAATACTCGCTTGGGGTGAGCTTTCCAGAACGCGCCTTCTCAGCAAGCTGCTTTACAGTGCGTGAGATGTTTCGAACGGACAGTGCATCTGCATTCTTGACAACAGGAACAATTAAGCCATCCGGTAAGGATACTGCGACACCAATATGCGCCGACTTGGAAATGATGCGTTGGTTGTTGTCAAACTTGCTGTTGACGACCGGAACTTCGATGAGAGCACAAGCACTCGCCTTGACAATCAAGTCGTTTACAGAGACCTTAGGAATCGCACCACCTGCATTCCTGTTAAGCTGCTCACGAACCGTCAGCAGAGCTTCCATATCCACTTCTACAGTTACGTAGATGTGCGGAACCTGCTGTTTGGACTCCGTGAGGCGCTTTGCGATTGTGCGACGCATTGCATTGTATTCTTGTACTTCAACTGCATTCACAGGGGATGCCGGAGTAGTCGAAGCGGATGCGCCGGCGATCAATGCCTCTACATCAGCGGCCTTGATCGGACCAGCCGCCTGAATGGAACTCAGGCTGACGTGGTTTGCTGCGGCAATGGCGCGAGCCAATGGGCTTGCCTTGATGTGTGACGTATCCGCGGAGAGCTCAAGAACAACCGGTTCACCGGAAACACTTGCTGAACCACCGAGCCCTTCAGGAAGCGCACACGCAAGGGAGTCACCAAAAGGTTTCCAGGAACCATCCGATGCAACTGCGGTTGCGACAGGGGATTGGACAGGTGATGACTGCGCGGCTGGTTCAGCTGGAGCAACTACCACCTCAGGCGCTGATGCTACTACAGGTGCAGACGCGGCGGTTGGAATCGTTTTGTCGACGTTAGAGCCATCACCGATGCGCGCAATCGGCTTGCCCACGGGTACTGATACGCCTGCAGCATATCCAATCCATTCCAGGACACCGGATATGTCAGCACCAACTTCAACATTGGTCTTGTCGGTTTCTACTTCGAAGATTGGATCATCTGATTTGACAGAGTCTCCAACATTCTTCAGCCACCGGACAATCTTGCCTTCTTCCATCGCATCGCCGAGCTTCGGCATAATGACATCTGCCATGGGGTTACCTTCCTAAAGTCCGCTTTGCAGCGATTACGATGTCATGTTCGCTTGGAAACGAGATGTTCTCCAAGTTACGGGCGAATGGCATTGGAACGAATGCTCCTGTGACACGCTGCACTGGAGCATCCAGATCGTAGAATGCACGTTCAGCAATCTGAGCGCTAATCTCAGCAGCGCAGCCATACAATCCCCATTGCTCCTGAACGACGACCGCCCGGTGCGTCTTTTTGATAGACGCAATCGGTGTAGCCATATCGAGAGGCAGCAATGTGCGCAAGTCAACAACTTCCGCAGAAATGCCTTCCTGCGCCATAATGTTCGCAGCCTTCAAACACTGAATCGTCATCGCTGAATAACCAATCAACGTAACATCCGTACTGGCTCGAAGCACATTGGCTTTGCCGAAGGGCACGGTGAAGTCAGGGTCATCAGGGACTTCACTTAGGCCAGGCAGGATCGCATCTAAAACGTCAGGTTTTTCAAAGTAAAGTCGAAGTGCTTCCATGACAATCACAGGATTGTCATCCCGCATCGCGGTCTTGAGGAGGCCCTTCATATCCGCAGGTGTTGCAGGCATCACGACCTTAAGTCCGGGTACGTGTGCAAACAGGACTTCGAGGCTCTGTGAGTGCTGAGCACTCAGCTGGCGTCCGACTCCGGATGGGCCACGAATGACCATAGGGACCTTGAACTGACCACCAAACATGTAACGAATCTTCGCTGCATGGTTGATGACCTGGTCGTAGGCAACCATCGCAAAGTCCATACGCATCATTTCGCAGACTGGACGGAGGCCAGCCATTGCAGAGCCGATGCCCAATCCAAGGATTCCAACCTCAGAGATTGGGGTGTCTACAACACGCATCGGACCGAATTCCTTGAGGAATCCGCTTGTTACACCGAGGGTGCCCAAGTATTGTCCGACTTCTTCGCCGGCGATGAACACTCTGTCGTCGGCGAGCATTTCTTCACGAAGGGCGGATGTAATCGCATCCGCGTAGCGCAATCTAGCCATTATGCGTACACATCCTTAATAAGCTCACTTGGATCTGGGTATGGGGAGTCATCAGAAAATTTCATCGCTGCTTCAGCCGATGCATAAGCTCTAGCTTGAATATCAGTGATCATCTCATCCGTTAGGACACCGAGCTCGATCAGTTTCGTCTGCGCAAACTTGATCGGATCTTTTTCTTCCTTCGCACGTGCTACTTCATCACGTGTGCGGTAGGTCGACTGGGTGACTGGAGTGTCAGCCGCGCCATGACCGTGGTAACGATACGTCTTGAACTCGACAAAAACAGGATGAGGATCTTCCTTCATCTCCTGGATAATCTGGGCCATTTGCTCGTGGACTTCGAAGATGTCCTGACCGTTGATGGTCACTGAGCGCATCGCGAACGAGTCAACCCGGCTGCGCAGATCCTGATTTGCATGGCTGCGCTCGATGGATGTACCCATGGCGTAGCCGTTGTTTTCAAGTGCGAAGATAACAGGGACTTTATACAGTTGTGCCATGTTCAAGGTCTCGTGGAAGGCACCCTGATTCATCGATCCATCGCCAAAGAAACATGCGCACACGTTCTTCTGGTTTCGGTACTTGAGGGCCCATCCGAGGCCGAGCGCGATTGGGACGTTCCCACCAACGATGCCGTAGCCGCCGTAGAAGCCACGTGCAGCATCGCAGATGTGCATACTTCCGCCCTTGCCTTTGGAACAGCCGGTTGCTTTGCCGCAAATCTCGGCCATCACCTCGCCGGGGTCAGAACCCGCTGCAAGCGCGTAGCCGTGATCACGGTAATGTCCAATGAAGCAGTCGCCTGCCGACAAGTCCATCCCGCCAATCAAACCTACCGCGATAGCCTCTTCACCGGAATACAAGTGCATGTAGCCGCCCATACCGTGGGCTGCTGCGTTATTCCACTCTTTTCCGATAAGCTCTTCAAATTCGCGGATGTAAACCATCTGCTCATAGAAGCGGACATATTTCGTCAAATCTAGCGTAGGCTTCTTGGCCATCTGAACTCTCCGTTTCAAACCCGTCCAACTTACGGGCAGTCCCCGACAGGACAAACCGTGCGATTATACCTTTATCAATTCACATTTTCCGTTATGAGACCGCAGACCTGTCGGCCAGTTTTGTCCAATAAAACGAGTTGCCTAAAAACTAGGTCGCAATCGTTAGGGGTGCTCTTATAAACAAAATCAGCACGAAGCATGTCATTCGTATCAATAATGGCATTAATACAGCGATTATGCCTCGCTTACTTCAACCTCTAATGCTTGCAGCTGAGCTTTTAGCTTCTCCAGAATACTTGCGTCTGGTGAACTTAAAACTAGCTGCGTTTCACTATCAAGACTTTGAATGACCGTAACAATGGCATCCACATTTTGCTCCAAAGTAATGCCCGCGATTGAACCAACCAACAGTCCTGGTTGGAGGTTCAACTTTTTTGCCACGCGAAGTCCTGCGCGATATGCGCCAACGAGGTCGGTTGCTTTTGCTTTCTGCTTTTGCGACTGGATTGGTACCCAAGCAATACGCTGTGAACCAAGCCCACTTCCGGCTGTTTCAACAACTTGCCCTACTTTGGCATCTTTGCTTGCTTCTAAAATCTGACGAACATCCTTCGTGAGCAGCTGCTGTGCAGGTCCGGATAAGCCTGTCCACTCTGAAATGCGGGTAAGTGTGGGGACAACCCAAATGCCTATCCCCTTGACTGCCGGTAGGGGGCCAACCTGCATTCGGATGGAGCATCCCTTAATCATCACTGACCAGAAATCGCGGGTGGCCTGTTGACGATGTCCACTTGCGATCGATACGCCCGTTGCGACAGCGATCATCGATGCGTTGATCACGA
>CAIYBQ010000289.1 GCA_903924445.1 uncultured Armatimonadota bacterium
CAAGGGAGCAGACTCCATCGGTCTGGTCCTGATGCGCTCGATGAACCGAGAGGCCAACCCGATGGTCTGGCCGCAGATTCCTGTCGAAGGCCAATCTATGGGAGCGGTCCCGCAGTTCATGCCTGACATCCAGCTGCCATCCACGATGCCGGATATCCGCCCGAAATCGGTTATTCTGCCGTTTATGCTTGGCACCATCAAACCTGATGGCCAACGCGGACGCTTTGGCGTTGATATCAAGCAGCCGATCAGCACGACACTCACTGGCCTCGTCGCCATCAACCCGGACTTTCAAACGATTGAGCAGCAGGTCGCATCGGTCAATCTCTCCTACAACGAACAGTTTGTAGAAGACCGCCGGCCATTCTTTGCAGAAGGTTCACAGTTCCTCCCCGAACTCGAGCTTCTCTACACACGACGCATCGGGCAATTTGACTCCGGCATGAAACTCGTTGGCCGCCAAGGACCAACATCAATTGGATTTCTTTCGACCACAGCGCGCTCGACGGCAAACGATCGGGACACGATGGCACTGTCTATCAATCAGGCAAGCGGCCTCTTTAGCGGCTATGGCGTTTCGGCGACATTGGACAACCAATACGGAGTTTCAACGAACCGTACGGCGCGTGCGTTCGCAAATCACGGCTGGGTCAAGGGAGACCGACGCAATAGCATCTATGCCGTCAAGTCCCAGTCTTGGCTCAATGATGACCCACGCGGAGGTGACAGCGACTTAGGCTTTACCAGTTACGCAACCACCGGCAAGGTACGTTACTCCTTCCTCCGTTCCGTTATGTCAGAGGACTTTATCAGTACACTCGGTCTGCTGCGAAATCCAGACCGCATCAACTACAACACAAATCTACACATCACCAATAAGTTTGACCGGGGGAGCATCCTTACGTACGACATCGATGCAGGTGTGGACATCGCGGACCGAATCAGCACCGGCGACTTTTTCTACAAGTCTCTTTACTCGCGTTTATGGACACTGCTCAGGAGCGGGTGGAGCGCAGGCATCAATGCAAGTCAGGGCGACCGCCAGCAGGATGAGCTGACACGCTACGAAGACCAATATGCTGGAATCAACATCGGCTGGAATCAGCGAACCCTCTTCCAAGGTGGCATGGTGAGCTTTGGACGTGGCCGGCAAATCGGACAGAGTGTGCGCGACTTCGGCGCGTCACAGGGAATCCTGATCAGCAAGCCGTTTTCGGTGTTTGCGCGCTACAACCAACAGCAGCGGACCGAGCAGACCGTCCGCCAGACCATTATCACCGGAACGCTGCGCCTCGATACCCTGCGCTCGGTTTCGCTTCGCTTAGTGTCGCAAAACGGAACCGGGAATGCGGCAAATGTCGGAGCACAAACGGGCACAAACCTCTATCTGGCGTATGCACAAAAGTCGCGCAGTGGAGGGGCTGATTACTTCTTTGTTGTGGGTGACCCGAATGCTCCGAACACGCGAAACCAAGTCACATTGAAAGTCATCAAGCCCCTCTAGGACAAGCCTAAATTAGATACCCCACCACGGCAGGCCCTGGGGTGGGTAGTAGTTTTCAGTGGC
>CAIYBQ010000290.1 GCA_903924445.1 uncultured Armatimonadota bacterium
TCGATTCCGAGGATCGCGATGATGTCCTGGAGCTCTTTGTAGCGCTGCAGAATCGACTGAACGCCACGTGCGACACGGTAGTGCTCTTCGCCAACGATTTCCGGTGCGAGGATACGGCTGGTGGATGCCAGTGGATCCACAGCAGGGACGATACCCTGTGCAGCCAGGTTACGCTCGAGAACAGTGGTTGCATCGAGGTGGGAGAAGGCCGTCGCAGGTGCTGGGTCGGTAAGGTCGTCTGCAGGAACGTAGATAGCCTGCACCGATGTGACCGAGCCACGGCGGGTGGATGTGATGCGCTCTTGGAGTGCACCCATTTCACCGGCCAGCGTTGGCTGGTAACCCACAGCGGATGGCATACGTCCAAGAAGAGCGGACACTTCGGAACCAGCCTGTGTAAAGCGGAAAATGTTATCCACGAAGAGAAGAACATCCTGGCCCTGCTCATCACGGAAGTACTCAGCCATGGTCAGACCAGAGAGCGCAACGCGGAGACGGGCTCCAGGTGGCTCGTTCATCTGACCGAAGACCATCGCGGTCTTGTCGATAACGTGGGCTGTCGTGCCATCAGGAAGCTTGAATTCAGCTTCAGACATTTCGAGCCAGAGGTCGTTACCTTCACGGGTACGCTCGCCAACACCGGCGAAGACGGACACACCAGAGTGCTGAACGGCGATGTTTCGGATGAGCTCCTGCATCGTAACCGTCTTACCAACACCTGCACCGCCGAAGAGTCCAACCTTTCCACCCTTGAGGTAAGGGCAGAGGAGGTCAATAACTTTGATACCTGTTTCGAGAACTTCAGGCTTGGTAGCGAGGTCTTCGAATGCAGGTGCATCGCGGTGGATTGGGGATGTCTTCTCAGCGTTAGCTGGTCCGCGCTCATCGATTGGGCGACCCAGAACGTTGAAAACACGTCCAAGAGTAGCTGTTCCAACCGGAACGGAAATCGGTTGACCCGTGTCATTGGCCGCATCACCGCGGACGAGACCGTCCGTGGAGTCCATCGCGACGCAACGAACGAGGTTGTTGCCGAGGTGCTGTGCGACTTCGACGACCAATGGGTCGCCGCCACCGCGCAGCGGAATCTCAATTGCATTCAAAATCGAAGGCAGATTGCCTGGCTCGAATGCGATGTCCACAACGGGACCTGTGACCTGAACGAGTTTACCGGTTGCCATGGTTGCGTAATCCTGCGCCGGTCTTACCGGCGGCCAAACGTAGGGAAAAAACCGGGAGATTCTATCGCATTTTCTACATCCCGGGCAATTCCTGCCGGTTTAAGGCTTTCGCCTCAAACCGGTCTTTATAATACACGCGTCACTGGGGTTACTGCGCTTAATCCTTCTTCACAGGAGCAGGAACGATTTTTCGGACATCCACCCCAATGTTTCGGACATCCGATGCCAATGCCTTTAGTTTGCCATTAAGTTCCTTGATATCAGCCTTGGTTTCAGCGGTGACTGGAAGCGTAAAGCTCTCCAGTGTCGAAACCACGCTGGAAAGCTGGCCACTAATCGTTGAACTGATCGCACGTTGCATCTGGAGCATCATTTGCTCACGCTCGATTTCGTTCATCACAGGTGCTGGACGTGTTCCCGCCGCACCCGCTGGAGCAGTCGTCCCAGGAGCCACCGCTCCGCCACCCGCACCACGACCACCGCCAAACCCGGTCGTCGGGGCCTGAATACGTGCAGACAAGGCCGAAATCTGCTTGGACAGCGCATCCAATGCTTCCTTCGCAGGACCTTCTGCCGTTAGCACCGCACCCGTTACCTGACGACGATATTCATCCAGCGCTGTCCGCGTAGCGTTCAGCTGCTTTTGGAGCTCTCCAGCCTTCAGCTGTGCATCGAAGATTTCCTTGCGCTGACCATCCGTGAGGCCGACGCGTGGGTCATCATGGACAACCACTGGCTGGGTCAAAACGGTGTCACCAACGGTCAGACGAACCGTGTATGTGCCCGGAAGCACACGTGGACCACGTCCACCTCCACCAAAGCCACGGCCTCCGCCGCCGCCCTGACCCGCACCAAAGGCGCCACCCGCTCCAGGACCTTGCCCCGGAGTCGCATTGCCAGCGCCCTGGCCCCCGCGACCACCTTGAGCATTTCCGCCCTGGCGGCCACCCTGGCCCTGTGCAAACAATGCGTTAGATGGGTCCATCAGCGACAGGCTACCCGCATCCGAAAGGTCATCGAATGTAAGTGCCGACCAGAAGCTAGCCTCGCGGTCGCCACCCTCATTTTCATCATCAAGATCTTCGAACCCGCGGAAGCCGCCACCGCCACCGGGTGCAGCATCCATTCGAAGATCCCAGGAAACACGGTTCCAGCCCGAACCCGGGTTGTTTGCCGCGAGCGTGCGGATGACTTTTTTCTTCTTGTCGAGGACTTCGACCTTGATCGCTGCCGGGTCGACATCATCCTTCAGATAGAACAATACCGTCGCACCGCTGGACTGCGGATTCGGCGCGATGTAGAACTTCTGACCCGATGTCGCCTTGCGGCTGCTGATCCGGTACTGAACCCCTGGACGCATCGGAGCAAGCGCAACCTTTTGGCTGGTTCCACCGGTTGCCATCACTTCAAGGGCCGCGATGTCATCTAAGATGTAAATGCCACGCCCGTGCGTTGCCAGAATCAGGTCGTTATCACGTGGGTGGATCTGGATGTCATCCACGGGCACGGTCGGCAGTGGAGCGCCCGGTTTCTGCCAGCTTGCACCGCGGTCGAATGACACATACAACCCACGCTCAGAGCCTGCAAAGAGTAGATTTTCTGCACGGTGGTGCTCACGAATCACAGAGAGCGTATGGAACTCAGGGATGCCATTGGTGATGCGCTTCCATGTCTGACCAAAGTCTTCTGTTACATAAATGTAGGGATTAAAGTCATCGGAGCGGTGGCCATCAAATGTCACATAGCAGCGACCCGCAGCAAAGCGGCTTGGCACAACGCGGGAGACAAAGGTGTCCTTCGGAAGGCCAGGGATCTTGCCGTTGAAGTTCTCCCAGGTCGCTCCGCCATCCTTGGAAAGCTGGAGGTTGCCATCATCAACGCCGACCCACAGCACACCCTTTTGCGCCGGGCTTTCCTCAACCGTTACGATCTCGGAGAAGCCATTCTCGCCATCTCCACTCGACATCACGGCCTTCGTCACCTCGCGGCCCATGATCGGAAGCTTGTTGCGATCGAGTCCGCGTGTCAGGTCTTTGGTGCCTACCCAGTGGTCGCCACGGTCCTTTGAAATAAAGAGCTTGTTGGCGGCTACATAAACCGTCTTTGGATCATGTGGGGACAGCGAGATTGGCGTGTTCCAGTCCCAGCGAAGGGCATCCCCACTTGGGTCACGTGGGCGAATACTCTTGCTCTCACCCGTCGTCGGGTTGATGCGGCTGACGGCACCATTTTGTGACTCTGCATACACGATGTCGGGGTTGGTTGGGTCAACCTTGGCCTGGAAGCCATCTCCACCCTGGACGTTAAACCACTCATCATTGGTCACGCCACGGCTGTCGAGCGTGCGGCTTGGTGAACCCCACGTACCGTTGTCCTGAAGACCAGCGTAGACGTAGTAGGGGAAGCGGAAGTCGTAGCCAACTTCATAAGGCTGGGAGATCGGGAAGGTGTTCATGTAGTCCCACGACTTACCCGTGTCATAGGATGCCTGAATACCACCATCACAGCCGAGAAGAATGTGCCGGGAATCCTTTGGATTGATCCAGATAGCGTGGCCATCCGCGTGGACCTGGCTGGTCACAACTGTAGGGAAGGTCTTGCCACCATCCTTGGAGTAGTACATCGAGACGCCGAGAACCCAGACATTCTGGTCGTTGTTCGGGTCGATGCGCACCTGGCTGAAGTACATCGGACGTGGGTTTGTATCCGAGAGGTAAACCCAGGAGTCTCCACCGTCATCCGAGCGGTACAACCCACCATTACCAGCCGGTGTCTGGGTTGAACCCGAGTTCTTAGACTCAACGGTCGCGTAGAGAATCTTGCCATTACGCTTGTAGATATCAAGACCGATACGACCAAGCTCCGTCGTTGGAAGGCCCTTGGTCAGCTTTGTCCAGGTCTTTCCGCCATCCGTTGACTTATGCAGCCCCGACCCCGGACCAGAACCTGCATAGCCAAATGCCGACCGCTGACGCTGGTACATCGCCGCAATCAGGACATCCGGATTCTGCGGGTCCATCACGATATCCGTACAGCCCGTGAGGTCATTGACAAACAGAACGCGCTCCCAGGTCTTTCCGCCATCGGTGGACTTGTAGACGCCGCGCTCTTCATTTCCGCCCCAGAGACGGCCCATCGCTGCCACGTAAAGGACATCCGGGTTCGTCGGATGTACGACGACACGCCCAATATGCTGCGTCTTCTCGAGGCCGATCTGGGTAAAGGTTGTGCCACCATCGGTGGACTTGTACATCCCGTTGCCCCAGCTCGAGCTCTGGCGGTTGTTGGACTCACCGGAGCCGACATAGAGGACATCCGGATGGCTCTGACTCACCGCGAGGTCACCAATACTGCCGGTTTCGAAGTTCTCAAAAATCGGCTTGAACGTCGTTCCATTATTGATGGTCTTGAAGATGCCACCGGCTGCCGTCGCAACGTAGTAGGTGTTCGGATCTGTGTCTACAACAGCGAAGTCATTGATACGGCCACCCATGATTGCGGGGCCGATTGCGCGCCATGGCAGGTTTTCAGGAAGCTTGACCTGCGCATTTGCGGGGGCTTGTGCGTAGATACCGATGCTGGCGAGGGTGATGGCGGCGAGGATAACAGAGCGTTGGGACTGCACGTCTAACTCCAATCTTAGTGATAAGACTTGTGGTTGGGATGATGGCAAATTGCGACACCACCCCTCAGTGAGCCGGGAGGCAGTCGCGTTTAGATGGCAGAATACCCCATCGGGTACCGACCCGGTATCCCGCACAGGCTTAATTAGGTTTCTGATGCTTATTCAGAGCACGATTCAGCCCTGAAATCGCCTTGCTCCTAATCAGATCCGTCCGGATATCGATCCATGTGAGGGCGTAGCCACCCGCGAGCGAAGCCAAGAGCGCAACCGCAATGTTTACCCAATGTGCGCTTCCTGTTTTCAAGATTCCTAGCACGAGAGCGGTGTGCGGAATCCAGTGCCAAAGGTAGAGCGGAAAGGACATCCGGCCGAGGAATGAATCTGTTGCGGATCGTTTTGATGTGAGATTTGCTGCAAGCAGCGGGATTGCGATAAGGCTTGCGACAAGGTCTATGGATGTGCGAAGCGGGAGCACTGTGAGCTGCTCAGCGGTGAGGTTGATGCGCGTGACATTCCAGATGAGAGGCTTGAGGATAGGGACAGCTGCACATAGTCCAAAGGCCAGCAGGAGACCATAGCAGCAGCTTTGAATGTGCCGAGTTGTTGGTCTGTAGTTGGATGTTTCCACCCACATCCCGGCGAGGAACAGCGGCAGCCAAATCCACAGCCATGGCTTGATGATGTTTCCAATGATGACGGCTGCTACAAGGCTGATGGTGAGACTGATGACGACCAGCCAGCCGAGGAGTCGTGATGGTTGTTTGAGCGAAAAGAGCCACGGAGCGATGATTGCGAAGGCCAGATAAAACTGTAATTCGACATCGAGAGACCATGCCGGCGCCAGCGGCACATACGTTCCCGTACACCCGATGATCAGCGCTTGGCGTAGTAGCCAGCCGGGGGTGGCTCCGCTTTGGTCGATGGGCAGTAGGAAAACGAGACCCGTGCAGAGGAGAAGCATCGGGGCAATGCGGAGCCACCGTGACGCGAGAAAGACCAGCGTTGGCTGATGGGCTTTGCTGTATTTGTTTCGCCACATTTTGGTGATCCAGTAGCCGGACAAAATGTAGAAGCAGCAAACGGCGAAATTACCCGAGCGCAGTGGTGTGAAGTGGTAGCAGAGGACGAGGAGGGCGAGGACGAAGCGGGTTGCCCCCGGCCCCGCTAGGCTCCCCATAGCGCTACGGACATCACCCATGCAAGGCTGCTTGCATCCAGAGAAGAGTCGTGCGCGTCTCGGTCATCATCGTGGACACGATTCTACCAAGCAACAAAACAGCCCCCGGAGAAATTCCCCGGGGGCTGCCATTTGAGAACGAAACCAGACTAGGCGATATCGAACCGGTCGAGGTCCATCACCTTTGCCCACACCGCAACAAAGTCCTTGACGAACTTGTCGCTGGCATCCGATGCTGCATAGACCTCAGCAACGGCACGGAGCTCGGAGTTGGACCCGATGATCAAGTCTGCACGAGTTGCAGACCACGCAACAGCACCCGTCTTCCGGCTGACGCCTTCAAAGGTGGTCTTTTCATCGTTGTTTGGACGCCATGCGATACCGAGGTCGAGCAAGTTGACGAAGTAGTCATTCGTCAGCACACCCGGCTTGCTCGTGAACACACCGTGCTTCGAGTTGTCGTAGTTGGTGCCAAGAACACGCATTCCACCGAGGAGAACTGTCATCTCAGGGGATGTCAGGTTCAACAGCTGCGCCTTGTCAACAAGCAAATGCTCGCTTGCATGCGCAACGCCAGACTTGCTGTAGTTGCGGAAGCCATCTGCGAGTGGCTCAAGCACTGCAAAGGATGAAACATCCGTCTGTGCCTGAGTTGCATCCGTACGGCCAGGCGTAAACGGAACGGTTACCGTCTTGCCCGCATCCTTGGCGGCCTTCTCGATTCCAGCACAACCACCGAGAACAATCAGGTCTGCAAGAGAGACCAGCTTGCCATCCGTGCGGTTTGCATTGAAGCCGCTCTGGATGCCTTCATAGACACCAAGCACCTTGGAGAGACCCAGCTTGCTGTTGACTTCCCAGTTCATCTGTGGGTTCAGGCGGAGACGTGCACCATTGGCACCGCCACGCTTATCCGAACCACGGAAGGTGGATGCGCTTGCCCAAGCGGTCGAAACCAGCTCGGAAACCGTCAGTCCGGACTTGAGGATTTGCGCCTTGAGTGCGGTGATGTCGCGCTTGTCGATGACCTTGCCTACCGCCGCTGGGATTGGATCCTGCCATACGAGCACTTCGGCTGGGACTTCGGAGCCAACATAGCGGTTGCGTGGACCCATGTCACGGTGTGTCAGCTTGAACCATGCACGCGCAAATGCATCATTGAATGCCTTTGGATCGTTCAGGAACTTGCGGGAAATCTTCTCGTAAGCTGGATCAAAACGAAGCGCGAGGTCGGTCGTGAACATCATCGGTGCATGACGCTTGGACTTGTCAAATGCATCCGGGACGAGGTCCTTGCCCTTGCCACCCTTTGGTTGCCATTGCTGCGCACCGGCTGGGCTCTTGGTGAGCTCCCACTCGAAGCCAAAGAGGTTCTCGAAGTAGTTGTTCGACCACTTGTCAGGTGTGGCTGTCCATGCACCCTCGAGACCCGATGTAATCGTGTCAGGGCCATTCCCCTTGCCAAAGGTGTTCTTCCAGCCGGTTGCTTGCTCTTCAATCGTGCCAGCTGCTGGCTCGCGGCCGACATGCTTGCCTGGGTCCGCTGCACCGTGTGCCTTACCA
>CAIYBQ010000291.1 GCA_903924445.1 uncultured Armatimonadota bacterium
CACATTGTCAGGCTCAACTTCATGCTTGAAGCCACCTGTTGGTGGAACATAGTCGATCGCCTTGGGTTCGGTATCAGCTCCGCCATCGCCACCGGTGAGGATAAGGTCATCCTTGGTGCCGTAGTACGTTGCTCCCCATTCGCCTTCGAGGCGCTCATTCGCTTCGCCAGGCTGATTCCACTCAAGGGTCCATTCCGGATTTCGGAACTTCCAAGTGACGTTGAAGCTCTGCGGGGCGTCGTAGATACGATTCGGGTTCGTCTTGCCCGTCGCTTTGACAGTCACAGGGGATGACCACGCATCCTGACCCGTCAACAGCATCACGCAGCTGATGGCGTGGTTGCCACGGTCGCGGATAAAGCCTGCACCTGAGTCCATCATCCAGCGGAAATGGAAGTGGCAAGTCTCTGCGGTATAGGGGCGGTATGGAATTGGGCCAAGCCACATATCCCAGTTCATGTGGGATGGTGGGTTGGATGGTGTTTCAAAGCCGGAACCGCTAGAGAGGTTTTCAGGATGCCAGATAACGACCTTCTTGATGTCCCCAGCCTTGCCATTGCGGAGATAGTTGGCTGCCGCTGCGACCTTAGGATTGCTGCGACCCTGAGCACCAATCTGCATGATGCGCTTGTAGCGTCGTGCAGCATTGACCATCGCCAAGCCTTCTTCAATCGTTTTACAAACAGGCTTCTCACTGTAGACATCTTTGCCAGCCATACACGCATGGACAGCCATGATCGCGTGCCAGTGGTCTGGTGTGCCGATCGTAACGGCATCGATGTCCTTACGGTCGAGGACACGACGGTAGTCATCGGTGAGCATCGGCTTTCCTTGCACCCGCTTCGCAGCGCTTGCAAGGTGGTTCGCATCGACATCACACAATGCCGCACAGCTATCACCAACGATGTGACTGCTGCCCATGCCACCTACGCCGATATGGCCATAAACAATACGGTCATTGGCCCCGAATGCACTTTGTGGTACATACGTTGGGAAGCCAATTGCCGACTTTGCCGGATTTGACATTTAAACTCCTCCGGGCGATTTCCCGCCCATTCTCAACAACCTCCCGCTATTAGAAGCGGATCAACAAATATGTGCGCCCTTGGTCTCAACATAGACCATGTAGACGGATTGGCTTGCGGTGATGTACAGCTTGTTCCGCTTGACACCACCAAAACAAAGGTTGGAGCCGATTTCAGGGAGCTGAATCAAGCCGATTCGCTTTCCTTGTGGGCTGAAGACGTGAACGCCATCGTAGCCATCACCAACCCAGCCACCCGCACCCCAGACATTGCCTTCAACATCGCAACGAAGGCCATCCGCGACGCCACTCGCCTCGGTCCCGTCCTTCATCGTCATCTTCATGCTTGCGAAGACACGACCATTGGTGGTTTTCTTGCCATCCACGACGTCATAGACGCGGATTTCCTTGGTGCCATCCGTGTCGGCAACGTAGAGCTTTTTGTAATCAGGCGAGAAGCAGAGGCCGTTTGGCTTGGCGATGTCATCAAACATCTTCTCGACTTTGCCGGTCTTGCCATCGATGCGGTAGACGGCTTCCTTCAGCTCATGCGGAGCCTTTTCGCCTTCGTAGTTGCCTTGCGTGCCGTAGCCTGGATCGGTAAACCAGATACCGCCATCCGGGTGCACGACGACATCGTTTGGAGCGTTGAACTTCTTGCCGTTGAACTTGTCGGCAAGGACAGTCACAGTGCCATCGTATTCATAGCGCGTCACACGTCGTGTGAGGTGCTCGCAGCTGATCTGGCGGCCCTGATAGTCGAATGTATTCCCGTTGGTGTAGTTGCTCGGATTGTGGATGGTGCTGACGTGGTAGTCCTCATCAAGCATCCGGAGGTGGACATTGTTTGGGATATCCGACCACACCACATACTTGCCAACGCCATTCCAGGCGATGCCTTCGGCCCAAAGCATCCCGGTATGCAGACGCTTCACCGCAACATTGCCAACTTTGACCTTTGCAAACGCCGGGTCTAGGGTGATGATTGATGCATCCGGATAGCGAACCGGCGGAGCACCGGGGGAATAACGGTCATCTTTCGCAAGTGCGGGCAAAGTGACCGAAAGGGCCGCCGTGGAGAGCAGGGCGCGCCGGGATACGGAACTGGACATAGAGCATCCTCGCTGTGTCGAAGTAATGACCGATTGTAGCCGTGAATCTCGCTGAAGTCTATGCAAATTGCTAGGAGATGTCCTCAAGCCATGCGCGTACCGGAGCAGCATCCGCGCCCTTTATGACAAACGGAACAATCATCAAGTCTGCAACACAAGCGCCTATATTTGCTGTTGAAAAGTCAAGGCCTTCGCACAGCGTGATACCGGCATTCATCAGGATGTGGTGTCGCGGCAGGTCCTTCGAATCCACGGAATCGACAGATGGGACATCCACGCCGAGCAGAACGATTCCCAAACGTGTTAGCAGGTGAGCAGCATCCAATGTGAGCAAGGGAAAGGTCATCGGAAACTGGGTGTTATCCAACCACGCATCCGTTCGGATAAGCACGCGTGGCGTCTTGATGTTTTGAAACAGGTCTGCCCCAAGCTCAGCCCGTCCACGTCCATCGACAATCGTTACACGGCCGCACAGCACGTCATCTGGGATGCCATCGACACCAGCGATGTCTTCAATCAGGTGGCGAGGCGCATCGATGTGTGTGCCCGTATGCAGGCTCATCGTAACGGAACCGACCCGAACCGTTTCCCAAGAAAGCTCCTGGTGATCGAATGCGATGTCGCCGGGCCAACAGGCGAGGCCTTGTTCTGGTGTGCGATCGATGTAGGTGCGCATAGTGGCATTCTAGTACGCAACGGTTGAAATTGCGTGACGGCTCAGAGCTGAGTAC
>CAIYBQ010000292.1 GCA_903924445.1 uncultured Armatimonadota bacterium
ATTCGCGATGGCGATGACGGACAAAGCATCCCCAATCACCGTCAATGTCCACAAACGCGGCAATCCTGGCATCGCCGGTGAACCAGCACCACGCCAGTTCCTGCAGTGTATCGCCGGCGAGCAACGCCCAGAATGGAAGGATTCCTCCGGACGCCTTGATCTGGCAAAGTCCATCACCGATGTGAATAACCCCCTGACAGCCCGTGTCTACGTAAACCGACTATGGATGAACCTCTTTGGCAAGGGAATCGTTCGAACACCGAGTGACTTCGGTAAACAGGGCGAAAAACCGACCAACGGACCGCTACTTGACTATCTTGCGTATACATTCATGCACTCAGATGGCTGGTCGACCAAGAAGTTGATGAAGCGGATACTCCTGAGCCGGGCATTTATGGGTTCGAGTGATATTTCACCTGATGTGGCTATTAAGGACCCCGAGAATCGGACCTTTAGTCATCAGAATCGTCGCCGCTACGACATGGAACAGCTCCGCGATGCGCTTCTCTTTTCATCCGGCAAGCTCGCGACGGCACATGTTGGCGGCAAGAGCGAAGAGCTCTGGGAAAAGGGCTACACCGCCAGACGCGCCGTTTATGGTTTTATTGAGCGACAAAACTTACCATTGACGTTCAAGACCCTTGACTTTGCCAGCCCGGATGCATCCAGTCCAATGCGTTTTGTGACAACGGTGCCCCAGCAGGCATTGTTTATGATGAATAGTCCCCTTGTGACGGACCAGGCACGTGACATTGCAAAGGCAGTTGAGCAGGGTGGCGCAACGACTGGAACAAAAGCAATCAGTGCTGCGTTCCGTAGTGTTCTTGGACGGGATGCATCCCCAGCTGAGCTACAACTTGGAGTTGCCTATCTTGCCAAACCTGAAGGTGCATCCGATGGGCTCTCAAGTGGTCCATGGGTGATGGGCTATGGTTCGATCAGTCAGACACTTGACCGTGTGACAGATTTCAAAAAACTAAAAACATTCGTGAATGGTACATACCAAGCGGGAACCGTTATCCCCGACAAAGACCTTGGCTGGGTACTGCTCACAAAGGATGGTGGGCACCCGGGTTCCAAGGACGTGATGAGCATCCGTCGCTTCATTGCCCCATTAACCGGAACCTACCGAATCGCCGGAGCGATTTCCCATGGGAATGCCCAAGGGGATGGAATCGTAGCACGGATCGTCTCCTCGAAAAAGGGCACACTCGGCCAGTGGACCGTTTATAACACCGCTGTAACGCCAAAGCTGGATGACATCCTCCTGACAAAAGGTGAGCAGCTTGACTTCGTCGTTGACTGTGGAGCATCCCCGGACTTTGATGGCTATGCGTGGGCACCATCCCTCAAATTGATGGATACGGGTCTACCTAAGGGACAGAAGCGAAGTTGGCTGACATCCGAGGCCTTTTCTGACATTCCAGGACCAAAGCCACTGACCCGTTTAGAGCAGTTTGTGCACGCACTAATGATGTCGAACGAGTTTGTTACGATCGACTGATGAATTCCTGAGACTCTTATGAACAAAAATTCCAAATACAATCATCAGCAAGATTTCGCAGATGTCTTTCTATCGAGGCGTGATTTGCTCAGCCGCATGGGAAATGGCTTTGCGGGGATGTCATTGGCATCGATTCTTGCCCAAGAGGCCAATGCACAGGAAGCCCGTAAGGCAGCAAGAAAACTTCAACCAGCGCCATCACCTCAGCGCTCTGGTAACCCGCTCATCGCCAAAGCTCCCCCACTTCCTGCCAAGGCAAAGCGCGTCATCTTTTTATTCATGAACGGTGGCCCAAGCCATGTTGACACCTGGGACCCAAAGCCTCAGTTAACGGCATATGCGGGTAAGACCCTCCCTATCGCAAATCTGGCTACCGAGCGCAAAACGGGCGTTGGTTTGGCATCCCCGTTCAAGTTCAAACGCTTCGGTCAGTCTGGACTTGAAGTCAGTGAGCTCTTCGAAAAGACGGCCCAGTTTGCAGATGAGATGTGTGTTATTCGGTCAATGCACGCGGACGTTCCCAATCACGAGCCATCTCTGCTCCTGATGAACTGCGGCGAGGCGCGTCAGGTTCGCCCAAGCTTTGGGAGCTGGACGCTGTATGGACTAGGCACAGAAAACCAAAACCTTCCTGGATTTATCGCGATGTGTCCAGGTGGTTACCCGATTCAGGAAACGCAGAACTGGCAGGCAGGCTTCCTTCCAGGGATCTATGCCGGCACGTACATCGACCCAAATCATCGAGAGATTGAGAAGATCGTCGAACATATCAGGAATCGCAACACAACGCCTAACCAACAAAGGGAACAGCTCGATCTCCTCCGTTCTCTCAATAAAAACCACTCATCATCAAGAGGCTTTGATCAACAGCTCGAGTCACGGATTCAGAGCTTTGAATTGGGTTTTCGGATGCAGACTGAGGCATCCGATGCGTTTGACACGGACAATGAGTCTGAAGCCACACGTGAGCGTTATGGCAAGGGAAACTTTGCCCGCGCTTGTTTGATAGGCCGGCGGCTTGCAGAACGCGGCGTTCGCTTCGTCCAGATTTATACGGGTGCTGGACAGCCTTGGGACTTACATGATGACCTTGAGGATGGAATGCGCCGTCTCTGCGGAGAGGCCGACCGCGGTATTAGCGCGCTTCTGCAGGACTTGAAGGATCGTGGGATGCTTGAGGAGACGCTGGTCATTTGGGGCGGTGAGTTTGGCAGGACGCCCGCCGTAGAGCTTCCAACTCCAGGCGCCAACGCTGGAAAGATGAACGGCCGCGATCATAACCACTGGGGATTTACGTATTGGATGGCCGGTGGAGGAGTGAAAAAGGGCACTGTTTATGGAGCAACCGATGAATTTGGCTTCAAGGCAGTCGAAAAGCCCGTGCATGTTCATGACTTCCATGCGACAGTGATGCGGCTGCTTGGATTTGACCATACGCAGCTCACGTATCGCTATGCTGGCCGGGACTTCCGTTTGACAGATGTCCATGGCAACGTTATTTCGGATTTGATTGCTTAGTATGCAGGATGAATTGCCCGACGAACCGATGTCACCGTGGGACCTACCTGAAACGGTAGTGGTTTTCCAATTTCCTTGGGAAAGCCCAGTGACCATCGGAAGTTTTGAACAAGAAGTCGTTTTGATGTGCGAAACGATGTCGATAGCCGACAGCCTAAAAACAGAGGTTGAGGCGCAATTTGCACATGGTGAATCTCTCACGTGTGTGGAAGTTCAACGAGTTTCACTCGTGGAGCGCTACGCAGGTGGACTTTTCTGGGATGAATCTGGAGAGGTTCACCCGACATCCTTTACCCGGCTCCCTGAGCTCAGCTCCGACCGAGAGCTCCCCGCTGAACCCTATGCCCTTTTTACATGGGGCGGTGGCATTGATCGCTCACGGGATGAACATCTCGAAGGCGAATATGTAGTCCATCAAGCCGATGACAACTC
>CAIYBQ010000293.1 GCA_903924445.1 uncultured Armatimonadota bacterium
CGCAAAGCTGGTCACCATATGCGCCTGCTGGCCCCACTGCTTTGCAAAACCCGCCTGGGTGGTCGGGTTACGGTAGGCATCCTGCAATCCCTTGATGTTTCCGCAGACGAGAGGTTTCATCCCAATACTCTTAACGTACCGCCAGAGGTTGATCTCAACACCGGGTTGGTCGCCATCGCAGCCAGACAAAATGACGCCAGCTTTGTCCGCATAGACCTTCAAAATCGGTCCGATAGTCGCATCCAGCTCGGCATTCATCATCACAACCGACTTGCCGTGCGCGAAAGCATCCAGGAGCACACCCGCCGCAAATTCAACCGTGCCCGTGACTTCGATCAGAACATCGATGTTCTTCGCAGCGCAGAGCACATGCGGATCGGATGTCACACACGGAACGCCGGCATCGATAGCGTCATCCAGCTCAGCCGCGGATGTCACATGCTGTGTTGTCGTGATGCCCGCTTCGGCGTAGGCCTTTTCGGCCCCGGAAAGTGTGCGGTTCGAAACAGCGGCAAGCGTCATCCCCGGGATGTAGTTACAAATCTGATTGCTGATGCCCCAGGCCATAAAGCCAGCACCAATCATCCCGACGCGGACTGGCCGTCCTTCCGCCGCGCGATGCGCAAGCGCTGTGTCGACGATGATCAAGCTGCCTCCCCTATTCCTGCGGCAGCCGTGTAGGCACTAATGTCCTTCAAACACAGCTCCCGCGCCGCTACGCCTTCATGGTGATCCCGGTACCAATGCATCGTCGTCGCTACGGCATCTTCGAGCGCAAGGCATGGATCAATGCCCAAAACCTGCTTTGCCTTCGACACATCCAACATCAACAACCCGGCTTCATGCGGTCCGCTGACCTCTGTGCCAAATGCAACATCCCCGGAGCCGAACGCACTCTGCGCGATGTTAATCACATCCCGGACCGTGGCTGCCATGTGGGTACGTGGGCCGAAGTTGTAGGCGCCGGCAAGGGATGGTGTTTCGTGCAGCTTCTCCGCCAATTCAATGTAACCACGTAGCGGTTCGAGGACATGCTGCCACGGACGCACAGAATCTGGTCTCCTGATGGACAGGGTTTGCCCAGATGTCCACGCGCGAACGGCATCCGGAATTAGGCGGTCTTCCGACCAGTCTCCGCCGCCGATAACATTTCCCGCACGGACGCTTGCGACCGCGACACCCGCATCGTTTAGGAACGACTGCCGGAACGAGTTGATCACGATCTCGCACGCGGCTTTGCTCGCGCTATACGGATCGTGCCCGCCAAGTGTGTCATCCTCGCGGTATGGCCACGCCCACTCACGGTTATGGTAGACCTTGTCGGTGGTGATCATGATGGCGGTACGGCAGTCCGTGCACGCGCGGAGCGCATTCAGGACATTTGCGGTGCCCATGATATTGGATGCAAATGTCTCGAGGGGTTCGCGGTAGCTGAGGCGGACGAGCGGCTGCGCCGCAAGGTGGAAGATAATCTCCGGGTTTGCGGCTTTGATCAGGCTTGCCGTGCGCTCGGCATCGCGGATATCGCAGACGTGGTGATCACAGCATTCAACAATGTTGGCTTCGTTGAAGATGCTTGGTGTTGTGGCTGGTTCGAGCGCGATTCCGGTGACACTTGCGCCGAGCTGTGACAGCCAGAGCGTTAGCCAGCTGCCTTTGAAGCCGGTGTGCCCCGTGATCACGACGCGCTTTCCCTTCCAGAAGCCGGGTGTCATTGTGTTTCCTCAGGGTTTCGCTCGGACATAAGCGGCCAAATGGCATCTTTTCCCGACATCCCGATGGGTTCCAGCGGCCACTCGATACCAAATGCCGGGTCATCCCACCGCGCCCCGCGCTCGCACCCGGGAGTGTAATACTCGCTCACGACGTAGCAGATTTCAGCGTCATCCGTGAGGGTGATGTAGCCATGGGCAAACATCGCGGGCACAAAGAGAGCGCGGTGGTTGTCGGCGGTTAGCTCGACTTTGATGTGCTGGCAGTACGTCGGCGAGTCGGGTCGCATGTCGATGATGACATCGAGGATGGCGCCACGCGTGCAGCGAACCAGCTTGGTTTCTGTGGCGGGAGCGACCTGATAATGCATCCCGCGGAGGGTCCCTTTGTCTTTGTTGTAGGAGACATTGATTTGGACGGCATCCGGGTTCAGACCGATGGCAGCCATTTCACGCGCGCAGAATGCGCGTGCGAAGAAGCCCCGATCATCGGAGCGCTTTTCCATTTCGACAATCATCGCGCCGGGCAATGATGTTTCGACAAAGGTCACAGAGACTTACCAGACCTTCCACGGCGCATTGCCGCTGGCCCAGAGCTGTTCCAGTTTCTGTTTGTCGGCGAGGGTGTCCATGGGTTGCCAGAAGCCATCGTGGCGGTATGCGGAGAGGCGCCCGGATGCTGCGAGCTCGCGTAGTGGCCCTTGTTCCCAGACGGTGGAGTCTTCCTCGATGAGATCGATGACGCTTGGCTCGAGGACGAAGAAGCCGCCGTTAACCCATGCGCCATCGCCTTCGGGTTTTTCCTGGAAGCTTGTGATCAGGTTCTGACCACCAGCGAGGCCAAGGGCTCCAAAGCGTCCGGCAGGCTGCACGGCAGTCAGAGTTGCGGCTGTGCCCTGCGCTTTGTGGAAAGCAACGAGCTCGGTGATGTTGACATTCCCAACACCATCCCCGTAGGTGAAGCAGAACGTGTCAGTCCCGACGTAGTCGCGGACGCGGCGGAGGCGCCCGCCGGTCATCGATGACTCTCCGGTATCGACGAGCGTAATTCTCCAAGGCTCAGCGCTTGCCGCATGAATAATCATTTGGTTGAAGCGGAGGTCAAACGTGATGTCGGAGTTGTGGAGAAAGTAGTTCGCGAAGTATTCCTTGATGATGTAGCCTTTGTAGCCGCAGCAAATAATGAAGTCGTTAATGCCGTGCGCAGAATACATTTTGAGGATGTGCCACAAAATCGGGCGACCTCCTACCTCAACCATCGGTTTTGGCTTGACACTGGTTTCTTCACTTAGCCGCGTCCCAAGACCACCAGCTAGAATTACTGCCTTCATTGCACACCTGTCTCTGTCATCAAATTGACACCACTGTCAACTGGAATACTACGATGAAACAGGCACTCCTGAATATAGGTTAACTGTCTGAATTACCGGGTTTTGGCCCGATCCGGCGAAATGACGAAAAATAGGTGCATGTTCAACCTTGAATGGGAAATACCATGACTTTTCATGGCTACGTTACGTGGCATGGATTGTGCAATACAGACGTCTATGCCTCCCAAGATTAGCATCGTGATTTCGTGCTACAACCGCCTCGCCGAGACCCGCCAGGCAATCGATGCGATTCGTGCACAGGACTTTCAAGACTGGGAACTGATTGTTGTCGACAATGGCTGTACGGACAACACACTGCAAATGCTAACAGAGCTGGCTGCGGATGAGCATCGGATGCGGGTGATTCCACTTCAGCGCTCCCAGGTCGCCGTTGCGCGGATGACGGGGATACAGGCCACCCACCCGTCGTCTGGCTATGTTGTAGTCCATGATGACGATGACTGGTTGTTTCCAGGAGCATTGACGAAATTGTGGGCGCTTGCGAAGGCAAACCCGGATGCGGCTGGCGTGTACGGGATGCCCTTACATTGCGATGACAATGGTAACTCGGACGAGACGCTGGCAAAGTGCTATGGTTCGCGACGCGTTGGCGTGGCTGACAATGGGAAGATTGTTGACATTCCTGAGGATGCCCCAGAAACATTTGGCACGATGGTCGTCTGGTGCTGGATTGCAACCATGGGTCAGGTACTAATCCGCCGGGATGTCCTGTTAAACTCATGCGGTTTTATCCAAGCCTATGGCATCAGTGATGACTGGAACATGTGGCTGGACATCACCCGCACACACAACTTCGTCCGGCTCTTTGAGTTCACGCTGTACAAGCGCACAAATGGGACAAACCTCAGCGGGAACAAAGCGTTACGCGCTGTCTCGGAGAGAAACATCCGTCAGCGGCTGCGGGCTGATGCAACCCTTACAGCAGAACAACAGCGGATCGCAAAACTCGGATACTTTGCAAGCTCGATTCTGTTCCTGCGCAACGCAGCAAAAAACCTCAGACACCGCAACCTGCGTGAGGCCACGCTGCAGCTATTCCGCGCAGTACGCCGCGCCGCCCGGGTTTTCCTGCTATATGCGGGTCCGATGCCGGCTGTTCCCGACAATACAACAGCCCATACGATGCCAGACAAGTCCCCGATGATCGGAATTAAGTAGACGCTAGCGGATCGCAAAGCCTGTTTCAAAGGCATCGACAGTATTCGCAAACTTCTCTACAAAGGTCCGCTCACGGTCAAGTCGCTGCCATGATCGCTGTGCTTTTATTGCCTCTTTGACACAGACAAGTGATAAGTGGCATGCCTCACGCACATCCTTTCGAGCAAAAGCACGTTCCGCCCAGAGGATAAATAGATACGGAGAGACAGCATTTGCGATGCTCGCAACGCGTCGCTGTCCTGAGGTGAGGTCACGTCCAAACTTAAGTGAATGGCGAATCGAAAGCACCGATGGTTCCAGCAGTACATGGTTTTTGCTGGTATTGGATGCGATAAACCGTCGGTACAGAACCAGCTCGTTCAAGCGCGCAAATGGTCCAAAAAGTGACATCCTTATCCATAAATCCCAGTCATCCGCAATCCCA
>CAIYBQ010000294.1 GCA_903924445.1 uncultured Armatimonadota bacterium
GTGGATGGCTCTGGAATCGTATTCGATGGCCGGTTTCCACGTGGAAGCGTCACGCCAAGTGCCCACAGCCATGGGGATAACTTCTTCTTGGATGATTTTTCTTCAGCGATAGGCCCAAGACCCAATGGCAGGATGTTGTACGGCGCTGGCTTGTACGGCGAATCAATCAGAATCGGGGGCTCGCCCGGCATCGGCAGGCTCATCACCGTCGCAGCGCTTTGACTCTCAGGTAACGGACTGAGGACACTTGATGGATGACTGAGCTCCAGCTGGAAATCCTCCGAACCGCTGCCTTCACGTGCCGGCATCGGAACAATCGGTAGCGTTGTCCCTAGTGGATTCGTACATTTCCACTTTAACCACGCCTTGCCATCCCGTGTCATCCAAACCTGCGACCCCGCAGGCAACACCTGTCGAACCGGGTAAATATGTCCCGTTGCTGTCCGGCCGTAAGTGACAACCGCCTGTGCCTTTGAGAGCGGACGTAGGACCAGCGCATCTTTGACAAATGCTGGAATCCGTTTTGCATCCACACCAAAATGCTTTGCATATGCATTCAGGAGCTTTGGATCCGCTTTGAGACGCCGAGCCAGGTCTGCTGATGTCGTACTTGGCAGAGGCATAAACGCATCCCGGCCGCCCGGTGGCGGCGATGTAACCCTCAGTGCACGCTGCGCGCCGGTGGGGTCCGCCAGTACTGCTCCTGCGCTAAACAGAGTCAGCAGCAGCAGGCCAGGGCACCGCATACGATCCATCATGATCGGCTCTCAACCACGATGGGCTTGACTACGACCGGGACATCGGAAATTTCAACGGCGTTCGCGAGCAAAACATCCACTGCATTCGCTGCTGCATCCGACACCGCATGTACCGTAAAGAGGACATCCCCCGCGGTAACAGGCGCACCAACGTGGAAATGTGTCTCAATACCGACACGATGATCGATGGGGTCTGTTTTGATGGCACGGCCGCCACCGAGACGGACGACACAATCGCCGACTGTGCGAGCGGGAATACGCTGGACAAATCCTGAGCGTTGCGCTGTGACCTGTCTGACCACAGGCGCGGATGGAAACAGCTGCGGGTTATCGAGGAAAAGCGTATCTCCGCCTTGTGCGGCTAGAATGGATTTGAACGCATCAAATGCGGCCCCGGATTGGAGCGCCGTTTGTACACGGCTGGCCGCTGTGGTCTCGGATACGCTCTCAGCCAGAATCAATGCATTCGTCGCGAGTGCCACGCAGAGTGTGAAGAGTCGACTATCGGGTTTGGAAGAAGTCTCTGGGTTGAGCAGCTCCGTAACTTCGATGATCTCGAGGGAATTTCCAGCCATCCTGCCTAGAGGCTGGTCCATGTCCGTGATCAGGGCTTGAACCCGTTTGCCATGGAGATTTGCGATACGGATGAGGCCATCCGCGAGGCCACGCGCCGCAGTAAGCTCTGGCATAAATGCGCCATCTCCAACTTTGACATCAAAGAGGAGGTTTCCAGCACCACCGGCTAGCTTTTTTGAGAGAATAGATGCAACGATTAAAGGTGTCGATTCGACCGTTGCAGTGACATCACGGAGCGCGTAAAGCGTGCCATCCGCGGGCGCGAGGGACTTACTTTGCCCAGCAAGCGCGCCGCCGACTTGCAGCGTCTGTTTCTGGAGTGTTTCACTGGAAAGCGTAACCGATATACCCGGAATGGCCTCAAGCTTGTCAAGGGTTCCACCGGTATGACCAAGGCCCCGCCCGCTCATTTTGCAAACATGTAGGCCGCATGCCACGAGAATCGGGACAACAATAAGGCTTGTTTTGTCACCGACGCCACCGGTCGAGTGCTTATCGATGACGGATAGCGGTTCATCCCACGCCAAGACCTCACCGGAGTGGGCCATTGCCGATGTCAGGTCAGCGGTTTCCTGATCGGACATCCCATTGAGGACGATGGCCATCAGGAGGGCGCTGGTCTGGTAATCCGGGATACTGGCAGCTGTGACACCATGGATGACAAAAGCGATTTCATCGGATGACAGGGCAAGCCCATCCCGCTTCTTTCTGATGATGTCAACCATGCGCATAACTTCAGCATACCGATGAAATTCGGTGAGTTTAAAAGAAAACTACTGGAAACTAGTAGACCTGCGGATAGAAGAATATTCCAGATTGACCATTCGTTTTGTGTCTTGGTGAGCCATCTATAATGGATATCCTGTACAGCAGTGCGGCTTTGTGTGTCGGATGGTGTTTATGGTCAGTCTTTGGATGACTAGATTTAGGGTTGGCCAGCTAAAAAGACCCCGGAGAGTATCCGGGGTTTAGCTGTTTGAATGGAAAACAAACTGGGTCTGGATTTCTGTGGATGTTTCCAGCAGAACGGCCTGAAAGATAGCTGCATAAATAAAAAAAAGACCCCGGAGAGTATCCGGGGTTTAGCTGTTTGAAGGGAAAACAAACAGATCGGTTTAAGCGCTCTTGCGCTTACGAAGTCGTGCGGGCAAAATCCGCTCTATCGAGCGATACTTCGCGACCGTCCGCCGTGCAAGGGGAAATCCCTGCTCGGTCAACAGCGCTGCAATATCTTCGTCTGAGTATGGGGCATTCGAATCCTCTGATGCCAATAATTTTAACAGGGCTTCACGGACAGCCTCGGAATTTCCAAAGAAGGCTTCCATTGGCATCAGGTCGCCGCTTGGTAACATCGCCCACTTGTCTGCCACAGCGCGGCTGATAACAGATTCATCCAGCTCAAGCGCCTCCGACAGCGATTGACGTGTCAGTGGTCGTAGGAAGGTGCGGTTTTGCGTCTCAAGAAAACCCTGCTGCTCTTCTGCAAGCAAAATCGCAATCGCCTTCAGCGTCTTACCGCGGCGCGCAACACCGGTCATGAATGCCTTAGCACGCTCTACGTGGTCCCGGACATAGCGCTTGGATGCTTCATCCTTGAGGTCGTTGTTCTGGTGCATCCCGACCCACTCATCGGAGACCTTGATGTCTTTCTCAAAGTCACGTGCGAGCTCGACCTGAATCCCGGCTTCGGTTCGGATAAACACGATGTCGGGCTTTACGGCCGGTGCAGATTCAGCACGACCGTGGTCTGGCCGAAAGCCGCTGGCAGGATAAGGAACAAGGGCCTTCCGGATAAACTCGATGCCTTTTGCATAGAGCTGCGGTGATATCCGCATCCGTGTACAAATCCGTTGCTCACGGTTACTGGTGAAGTCAATCCAGTGATCCTGCAGAATTTTGAGTGCCAGCTGTGAACCCTGTCCATCTGCAAGCAAGTGTTTGGCTTGCAGAATCAGCGATTCCTGTAAGTCACGAGCGCCGATGCCCGGAGGGTCCATCTGTTGAAGCGCTTCCAATGCCTCATTGGCATCTTCGTAATCACACCCGCTGGACATCACAACATCTGCGAGATCCGTATCGAGGTAGCCACGGTCATCGATATTGTCGATGAGATAGAGAAGCGTGTGGAGATTGAGCTCCGGGTACATCGCCTTGATGTCCGGAAGCTGTGAGCGGAGATGTTCTGAAAGCGAAACCTGTCCTGCGACCCTGTCAAAAGGGTCATCCAAACCATCGCCATCCTGGAGAGCTGACAGCTGAAGTGTTCGTGGACCGCTTTCTTTCAGCGCGGATGTCAATCCGGTGCCACCTACAGTTGACCCGTAGGAACCGAAAAGGCCATTGTGATCCCGAGCTTCCAGTGCAGGGTTTTCCCCGAGCTCACGCTCGATAGCGCCTTCAAGTTCGCGGTCAGACCACGACATGATTTCGCTAGCGAGAATTTGCCGCGGGTCTATACGCTGCGACTGCTGCTGGGATTGATAGATTGAAGAGGATAACCGCATACCAAGGTGTATTCTTGGCATGCGGTACGGGCTACATCAGGGTTAATTTTGATATTGGCACGGAGGTTGCATAAGCAACGGGAAATTTAGTCGAGGACTGCGATGGCTTCAATCTCGACTTGGGCTCCCAGAGGGAGTGCTGCGACTGCAAATGTCGAGCGGGCTGGGCGGATACCCGAGAAGTGTTTGCCGTAAATGCCATTAAACTCAGCAAATTTCGACATGTCCCCTGAAAGGAAGCAGGTTGTCTTCACGACATTATCCAGCGTCCCACCAGCGGCTTCGAGGAGTGCGGACAGTCCTGCGATTGCGCCTTCGACCTGTTTGATGAAGTCTGTGTGCGGAGCACCCGTTTCGGGATCAATCCCGAGCTGGCCGCTGATATACAGTGTGTTGCCCACTTTTACAGCGGGGGTATACGGTGCACCGGCTGCTGGTCCAGCGCCAGTAAAGATAGGGGTCTTTTCCATGGAAACATTGTATCTGCAAGTTTGGTGGATGCGTTGATGGGGGAGTCGATCGGCCATTTATGGCGATAAAGCAGTCAAATGGGTGACCTCACCCAGTGATTACTTGATTGTGCGCGACAATTCCCAGCGGGTCATTACGGCTTCTGCATCGATGTCATCGGGCCAGCGGGAGCGGTTTTTCTCTTCAAAGGCTGACTTGAAGCGGTTGTGCATCCAAAGATACTGGCCTGGACAGCGTCGTATTCCTTGTTCAAGCCCGATGTTGACTTCCCGGGTCAACCGAAGGAGCTCACTCTCGCCTAGGGAACGGGCATCAGGCGCTGCGGTGATCTGATCACCAAGCCAAATACGATAGCGGTCATCGGGTTCCCGTGTGCAGAACAGAGGGATGATAGGAGCACCGGTAGCCACAGCCAGCTTGGCTGGGCCCAGCACCGTCCCCGCGGGCATCCCGAAAAATGGAACAAAACAATCCCCACTATTTTGATCGGGGAGAATTCCTACGGAGCCACCATTACCGAGGGCCCGGAGGAGTGGGCGGAAGGCATTCCCTTTATTGACGACTTTATAGTTACAGCCAGCCCGTAGTTCATCCACCAGGCCAGCGAACGCTGGGTCATCCGGTTCTCGGACAACAGCGGTAAAGTCATATTCACGGCAGCCAGCCCAGCGGGCAAAGAACTCGAAGTTACCAAGGTGTGGGATGACTCCAATGACTCCTTTATTGAGCTGGATGAGGTCATTGATCGTCTCTTCTGTTCCCGGTTCGAGATCAGCAAGGCCGAGGACTTCCTCCTTGGTATAGACGGGTGCCTTCATGAACTCAAACATCATCGCTGCGAAGTGCTCAAAGCTCTCTTTGACAATTACTTCCCGTGCGGATTCGGCAAGCGTCGGGTAGGCGATAAATACATTACGGCGTGCATCCCGACGGCTCTTTGCAACGAGCTTATAGCCGGCCTGTCCCCATGATTTTCCGAGGCGGATGACTTGTTTTCTTGGTTTTGCCTGCAGCGACTTCATGGATGCATGTGCGACTTGCACGATGAAGCGTTGCCAGAGCAGGGATGATTTGGAGACGCCTTTAGCCATGATGCTTGTATACCATGCACACAAAAAACAAACCCCTCCGGCGTGTTGCCGGAGGGGTTTGAAGCGATTCCGCTATGCTTAGATGCGCTCTGCGGACCGTGTTACTGCCACGAGGTCAAGGTTGACACCAGGTCCCATTGTGGAGGACAGGGTGACCTTCTGCACATAGCGTCCCTTTGCAGACGATGGGCGGGCCTTGATCAGTGCATTCAACAGAACGACGAGGTTCTCGTTGATTGCTTCGACGGAGAAGCTAGCCTTGCCGATTGGGGCATGGACGATACCAGCCTTATCAACACGGTAAGCAACACGGGTTGCCTTCTTGATCGCATTGACAACCTTGGACACATCCGGAGTAACCGTTCCCGACTTAGGGTTTGGCATCCGGGGGCCAAGAACACGGCCAAGACGGCCGACCATTGGCATCATGTCAGGGGTGGCAACGAGGACATCAAAGTCACGCCAGCCGCTCTGAATCTTGGCGATGAGGTCTTCTGCGCCAACTTCATCCGCGCCAGCAGCCGTTGCAGCGTCTGCCTGTGCACCACGTGCAAAGACAGCAACCTTTTGGGTCTTGCCGGTGCCGTGAGGCAGATCGGTGGTGCCACGAACAACTTGGTCACCCTGACGTGGGTCCACACCTAGGCGGACAGCAACATCGACGGTGGAGTCGAACTTCGTGGACGATGTGGACTTTGCGAGCTCAATCGCTTCAACTACATCGTATTCGCGGGTCTTCTCGACCTTGGCCTTCTCGGCCGTATAGCGCTTGGAAACAACATGCTTACGGTCTTGCTTACGCACGTCAGGCCTCCTTGATCGTTACGCCCATCGAGCGGGCGGTACCAGCGATAATGCTCATAGCAGCATCAATGTCATTCGCATTGAGATCCTGCAGCTTCTTCTCAGCGATTTCGCGGAGTTGATCTTGGGAAAGGGCACCCACTTTGACCTTATTAGGGGTCGCGGAACCGGATGGAATACCAAGAATTTTCTTGATCAAGTCCGATGCTGGTGGGGTTTTGGTTTCCCAGATAAAGGAGCGGTCATCATAAATAGTGACAACAACAGGAACGATCGAACCTGCCATGCTGGCAGTCTTTTCGTTGTATCCCTTGATGAATTCCATCATGTTGATACCGTAGCTACCAAGAGCTGGTCCAACAGGAGGCGCAGGAGTTGCTTTACCTGCGTTGAGGGCGAGTTTGACCACGCCGACTACTTTTTTAGCCATGCTATCCTCTCAATCCGGAGAAACTCCGGGTAGTGCGATCGACCGGACAATCCGGTCTCCTACACGTGCGCGCTAAAGCACACGGTGAGGCTCCAAGTGTACCGTATGGGTTTCGGATGTTCAAAGCCTCCACCCACTGGTACGTTTACCTGACTTGTCAGGAAATCTTCTCGACCTGGGTGAAGTCGAGCTCCACCGGCGTGTCGCGACCGAACAGAGAAATCATTACCTTGAGCTTTTCCTTGGCATCGATGACTTCTTCGATCTTGCCGGTACAGTCCACGAATGGACCACCCGAAACACGCACAACCATCCCTGGCTCCCAAAGACGCTTCGGTCGTGCTACGTTGTTCGCGGGGTCCAGAGCGGTGCGAATCTCTTCGACATCGGAGTCCTTCAAGGGAACTGGTTTGTTCGCAGATGACGACACAAAGCCTGTAACTCCGGTCGTACTCTTGACGAGGTGCCATGTGTCCTCATCGAGGTCCATATTAATCAAAATATAACCAGGGAAGACTTTGCGTTGAACTTCTGTCTTCTTGCCGTTACGGGTCCGGGTCTCGAGGTCCGTTGGAACCAGAATTTCGCCAACCTTACGTTCAAGCAGCATCAACTTGGCACGCTTCTCAAGCGTGGCCTTGACCTTCATCTCATGCCCTGAGTAGCAGTGGACGGCATACCATCGGCGACGAACTGCCATGTCTATTACCTACTTCTTTACGAAGATGAAACCAGCAATCTGGCCCATCAAATAGTCAGCGGTACCACAGAAGATTGCCGTACCAACAATCACACCCATGACAATCTGTGTCAGCTGTGTCAACTCCGGACGGGTAGGCCAAATCGCCTTGCCCAGCTCCTCACGTACTCCACGGAGGTAGGGTCCGAGGCCTTCCCAGTTGCTGGCAGACTTCACTGCCTGGCTTTCGGTAGACATTGATTTACTCCAATCCCTTATCGTCAAGTCAACAAAAAACAGGGTACGTATACACGTCCCTGCAAGTAGTCAAATTACCGCGCTCAACGACGCTTGTCAAATTAGTGCCTGCAAAGAACGTATTTTCCTACACCACGCCACGACATCACTCGTCGGGTCCACATCACAGACATCGAGAAAGACCCGCTGAAATACCATCGGGGAAATTCCAGCCAAGCGGCTGCTATACCCAATGCTCCAGAGGCCATCCGCAATACAAAACCGCCAGTCCATCCAGCCCGCCTCCGACCAGTCCACGATTCCACCCAGCTGGGATGCATCCGGACCACCCGTTAGAACATTCGGGAGACACCAATCTCCCTGCATAAACCTGATCTCAGGAACGATATCCGCACCATCCGCCATCACCTCACGCCAAACATCGCCGACCGCCCGGCCATGAACATTGGTGTCCAAGTCGGTAATCACCCGTCGGGAATCCGCTTGGACGATACGATCGATGGCTTCAAACGCATCCTCAAATGTGTCATCTGCTTCGGAAAGACTGCTTGAAATCGCCGAGGATGCGCACAGCACACTGCCAAATCGCTCGCAAATGGCGCTTCGGTCGGCATCGCTTTGCGCACTCGCAAACTGCTCAGCCAAATTACTTCCGTGAAGCCATGATGTCACCAACCAGTCATCCCCAAAACCGAGCAGCTGTGGCGTCACCAGAATCCGGCTGCTGTTCATGAGGTGCTGCAGCTGCCCGACCTCACGTTGAATCGCCGCTGGACTTCCCGTTTTGCGGAAGACAACATCCCCGGTGGGAAGCGTGCACTTCTCGCAGCGCGATGCATCTCCCTGAAAGGATAGAGGAGTGGATGTTGTGATGTCCATACATCACAATTACGCCCACAAGTCACAGCGCGCCACCTGTAGTTACGAGCCGCGCCTTATCTCGGCTTGCCGGAATACGCGTTACTCCTCATGCTGCATCTCATTAAAAGGTTGTTTCAGCGGGTTAGCCGCTGGTTTACATCACGAGCCGGCCCCAGTCAAATATGGCATCACCTTTGGTAAAGTAAAGGCCTAGGAGACCTGACATCATGGATATTCGCCCGGAAGACCTGCCCGTTACCGTCAAAAAGCCGTGGGGCTACGAGATTTGGTACGCTTGGACAGATCAATACGTTGGAAAAATCATCCACGTGGATGCCGGACACAAGCTCAGTCTTCAGTTCCACAATCATAAGGATGAGACGAGTTATCTGCTCCGTGGCAAGATGAACTTAATCAAGGGCCCAGATGCCGACCATTTGACGACCACCGTTATCGAACCTGGCTACGCCTGGCGAAACCGCCCGCTTGAGATTCATACGATTGAGGCTCTTGAAGACTCCGATGTCCTTGAAGTGTCAACGCCACACCTCGATGATGTCGTGCGCCTCGTGGACAACTATGGCCGTGAGGGGACAAACGCGCCATAGGGGTTTCGCAACCTAGTCATTGTGAGTCGGCGCCGCGCTGTGGTGCGCCGGCTCTTATTCTTAGTGATAACTGA
>CAIYBQ010000295.1 GCA_903924445.1 uncultured Armatimonadota bacterium
ATAGGCGCATCAGGCGTCCAGTTCTTCGGTGTCACCCGCATCGGAACGAGCATAGGCTCCCTCCGAATACGGGGATCGACACGGATCGGGTCTTCCTTAAGGTTGGACATCGTACCAACCCATCATCGCGAGGTCCTCATGGCCAAGGTTATGGCAGTGGAACACGTATGGGCCAGTAAAGGTCCGGAAGCCAACGTACAGCTGAACTGGAGACTTGTCCCAAACGAGGACGACATCCTTCTTGCCACGCTCATGTGCTGGAGGTGTGGTACCGCCCCGCTTCAGGATACGGAAGAACTCCTGGTGGATGTGCAGTGGGTGATTCCATCCACCGCCCTTGACCGAGACATTCCAGATCTCAAACGTGTTGAGCTTTGGCCGGAACAATGGAACCGTTGGGTTCCAGACCTTGTCATTGATGGTCCACATTCCGCCCTTCTTGCTGAGCACTAGGTTGCGGGTAGCAACGACGCGGTTCAGCTCGATTGGAGGCAGTGGGCGAAGCGTCGGGAGAACCTGGGAAGGATCTGGCGCATCACGGTCGACAACGAACAAGAGCAGTGGGTTACCAACAGCTGCAATAGCCTCTGGCTTGTTGCCATCGATTTGCACGATGTGGTCGTTCAACGTGATCTGCTGACCAATCTGGTAGCGGCTGAAGTCGACTACGATTTCATAGCGCTCAGCGTTTGCCTGGTGCAGAACATTGGTCGTCACTGGCTTTTCGAGGAGGCCACCATCAGATGCGATGATCTGGAAGGCGGACTTGTCGCTCAGCTGGAAGCGATATTCACGAGCCAGACCACCAACCAGGATGCGGAAGCGGTACTTGCGGCGAGCAACCTTGAGGTAAGGCTTGACCTTGCCGTTGATTGTCATCAGGTTACCGACCTGACCCTTGATGTTCAGCTGATCGAAGAACAGCGAGCCATCTGCGTTGAGTGCAACATCACGGAATGCGAGAGGGACATCGTACTGCCCGGATGGCAACCGAAGTGCCTGTGGGTTTGGATCGTTCTCGTTGCCGGAGTCAACATCATCAAAGTGCAAGGAGAGTCCAGCGAGTCCACGGTAGACATTACCAGCGGTGTAGTCGATGGTGTGGTCGTGGTACCAGAGAGTCGATGGCCACTCACGTGCATCGCCTTCAGGGACAACGTTTGGGATGATGTGGTCACGGTACTGACCTGGGTGGATGAAGTCGAGTGGCCAGCCGTCATCTGCAGGAGCCTGGTGTCCACCGTGGTGGTGCAGCGAAGACTCAGGCATGCCGAATCCGGTGTGGACTGGGTTGAGCTGGTTGATACGGCGGATGAGCGTTGGGACGCCAAGCTTGTTGACGAATGTTGGTCCAGGGAACTGGCCGTTGTACAGCCACATGTCGGTTTCTGGAAGATCACGGTGGAAGCGGTGCTTGCCTTCAGCCTCGATCAGTTCGTACGTCTTTGGAGCGCCCCAGGCATAGCAGCGGTCTTCAAAGCCCTGGCCCTGAACGGTTAACGCCTCGTTGAGAGTTCCTGGGATCGGGAGCTCATCTACGAAAGGTGTCAATACAATCGGTGCGCCACCCTGTGCGGTAACGCGTTTCATCAATGGAGCGATTGCAACACCGGCGCCGGCTACGGCTCCGGATGCGAGCAATGCTCGGCGGTTCATCTGAATCATCTTATTTTTCCTGTTTTTGATGCTCTTGCTTCTTACGAGCAAGTTGTACGTTTCTTCGTAACAGGGACATTCAACAGGTATTTGAACTAAATCATCAGTTGTCAAAATTGCTTGGTAAAGTTCGTAACACATAATGATTTTGTATAACGAATCGTATTTCACCTTGGTTAACTAAACTCTGGTAAATCCTTCAGTAACTGGTGGAATTACCTGCAAAACGGCCTTGACAAGGGGAATTAGGGGATGGGATGCGCTTCATTTGCTTCAGATACATCCGTACTTCTACTGGCATTGGGTGGTTTTCAAAGCTGCTAACAAGCTTGTCTGAATGCGTTGATTTGCGCGTTAATGTCGGTTAATTATTTTATTAATCTCACAGAAAAGTTATGAATCAAGCTCAGATTATGTGTGAGTTAACTTTGGTGAATCTGCGTAAGGTTTCGCGATCCTATCGAGACATTTCGCTTCACCATAGTTAACACACATAAGACGCTCCTGGATGACCAGGTGGAACCTACCTATGTGACCTCCTAGCCCTACGCGTGCGTGTTGCAATCAACGCTATGCGGTAACTAGCCAAGCCACACCTTGTGTTCGCACTTGCCAACACCTAGCCAACAATATTGATTTACCCTGACATTGATAACCATTGGTCCCAATGGCGCGCTCGGCCAAGCTGACCTTAGAGCTTTGCTTCCTTGTGTTAATGCGCATAACACCAC
>CAIYBQ010000296.1 GCA_903924445.1 uncultured Armatimonadota bacterium
ATGCCGGCAGTTTGCAAATCGGCAATCATTGACGACGGAGGACATTTCTGGAAAACACCACGCGATGTCATCCGGGGGCAGGTCCCAAAATTCGACTTGACGTAGACCCGGCGTATCCGCGACCCAGCCGCCACACTCGAGCGGCAGGAGACTGGCCCGGACTGTTGTGTGCCTGCCGGCGTGGGTGACATCACCGGTGATGCCAATCTTCAGCGCGAGTCCCGGCTGTAGGCAGTTAAGCAGGGATGACTTCCCGACGCCGCTTGGGCCACACAGCGCGGATATCTTGCCGCTCAACGCATCTCGGAGCTCTTCAATTCCATCCCCGGTGGCCTTGCTTGTACGAATGACCTGGTACCCAATATCTTCGTAAAGCTTACAATAGGCATCAATGTCGGTGTCTGGTGGAAGATCGCACTTATTGATGACAATGACGCATTCAAGGTCATTATCCTCGGCAAGAACGAGAAAGCGGTCGAGCTTGTAGGGGTCGAGACGCGGCTCGGCGACGGCAAAAACGATGACAGCCAACTCGAGATTTGCAACAAGGGTCTGGCGCTCGCGCTCATTGCCACTCTGACGCGCCAGAATCCCGCGGCGCTCATAGACGTGCTCGATTACGCCTTCGCTGCTCGTGAAATCGATGGCAATCGCGACACGATCACCAACCGCACATGGGTCCGTTTCCTGGAGCTTTTTGACCTTTTCAACGCGCCGGGAATGATTTGCCGTCTCGGTAAATGTCAGGCGTTTCTTGAGGTTGCCACGTAGCTTGCAGCGTACCTTGGCGCCATCTGTCGTTTGGACCAGATACTGTCCACGACCGGCTTCGAGAATCAGACCATCATACGTCTGAGCGGTTTCATCAGTCCTTATCGTCGTCACCCAGTCCACTGTTCTTAAACATCTTCTTTATCTTCGCATCCCGCTGTTTCCGCCGGATGCCATCCAGTAACCGCGTAATCGGATTGCCTGGCTCAGCATCGCGAACTTCATTCTCAAAGCTATCAAAGCGTGACTTACTGCGCGCTTTTCCAAGCGTAAAGCGAGCACCGCTCGCATACCAATAGGCAAGGGCTGGCGAAATCAGGCCAGCGATTCCCATGATTGGAGAGCCGCCCGTTACGGCAATCTGGTAGACAAAGCTTGCTACCGTGATGGCACCAAGCCACGGTGCCGGGATTTTGAAGATGAAGTAGATGGAGACTTTTTCTCGGCGGTTGATGTAGCACCATGCAACCGTCGGAGCGGCAAGGCCCATCCATAGACCAGCGAGGCCAAATGGAGCATGGAGCAGCGCGCCAAGGCCCCAGCATGCGAGTGTGGTGATGGCGCTCAGGGCTACGACAAACCATGCGAACACCTGGCTGCCCCAGCTGCGCTCAAGGCTTCCGCAAACCCATAACGCCCACATCACTCCAAAGAACAAGCCAATCGGATCGGTTGTCGATACCAATGGCCAAGTCACTGCCGTAATCGGGAGCATCGGAAAGGTAAGTGATGACGCAGCCAGAAACATCGGGGAGAAACCACTCCCCATCCCCACAAAGGATGCCAGAAACGTTAGGACATTTCCCGCAATGATGATGTAGGTGACGGGCGTCCCGGATGCCTGAAACTGACTCCGCATGTTTACGACATTATTTCGCACACTAAGACCTCTGCCTGCATTCTACTCTGCCTGATACCGCGACCGGCAATCCTGTTGAACGACTCCAACTACCACCGGGCATTTGGTCCGAAGTTAGCGCTGTAGTAGTTGCTGATGTGTGTTCCGGGAGGGAAAATCGCATCGATGTCAGCAAGCTGCGCCGATGTCAGCGTCAGCTCCGCAGATTTCATATAGGCGGTGTACTGGTGCATCGACTTTGGACCGATGATCGGGCTGGTTACCCCAGGCTGCTGTATCAACCAGGCAAGGGCCACATCCGATGGTGACAGACCTTGGGTTCCACACCACGCAACATATTCCTCAACCTTTACGAGCGCTGCTTCGTGATCGCGATTCATCGGGGCCGTCCGGGATGCATACCGTGCATCCATTGGACGCTGCTGCCCCGATATGTATTTACCCGTCAGCAAGCCGCCTGCAAGCGGTGCCCAGGGAAGAATACCGATGCCGTACGTCTGACACATCGGGATCAGCTCACGCTCAATCCGCCGGTCGAGCAGGTTGTACGGAGGCTGCTCAGTGACAAAGCGGTTGAGGCCAAGCTCTTTAGATGCCCATAAGGCCTCGGTGACCTGCCAAGCCGCAAACGTGGATGTACCAATCGAGCGGACTTTGCCGCTCCGAACAAGGTCATCCAAGGCGCGCAGGGTTTCATCGATCGGGACATCCGGGTGTGGCCGATGGAGCTGATAGAGGTCGATGTAATCGGTTCCGAGGCGTTTGAGGGATGCATGACACCCTTCGATGATGTGATTTCTGTGGCTGCCCCAAGCGTTCACACCATCCCCCATGCGGTTGAAAACCTTGGTCGCAAGGATGGCGCGGGAGCGGTTCGCGCCCTGAAGCGCTTTACCCGTAATCTCTTCGGAGCGACCCTGCGAATACATGTCCGCGGTGTCGATAAAGTTAATACCTTCATCGAGTGCCCGGTGCACGATCTCGATGGAATCCGACTCGTTGCAGTCATCCCCAAAGTTCATCGTTCCCAGACATAACGTGCTGACCTGTACACCGGTACGGCCAAGAGGGCGGTATTGCATTGCTTAAATCTCCTGTTTGATGATGATGGGACCGAGGATGCCGCTCGGGAGCTCCGAGTGGCTGGTGGCTGTGAATGGCTTGTAATCGATACCGACGAAGTAGAACTTCTGCCACTTCATACCCGACTTTTCGCATCCGATAAGGCCATTTAGCATCAGATTGGCAACTTCCACTTCCATGATGTTGTTTGTCTTGACATCGTTCGCTGCGATGGAAACCTCGTAAGGTGCGGAAATCAATGTAGCGACTTCCTGACCATTCCACGTGATACGTGCGCTGTGGCGTACATCTCCGAGGTTTATCGTCACGCGCTTGCCCGATGCTGCCCGCACAGCTGTCTTGTACGTCGCGCGCCCCGAGAAAGCCCGCCACGCTGATGACCACGTACACCAGTCACCAAGCGTTACCGACTTCATCGTCTCAGGATGGACTGAGCCTGGACCGGGAGTTACATCTAATGGGCCATGTGCAAGATTTCGTTCTCGCCGCACGGTTGCGATACCGATTGGCGCCGCCACTTTCGGGTTGTCCCAAATGACAAAGCGCACCGAATCGACCGGCAAGTCCACCTGCAGCGTAACCGTGGATGCTGAATGCGACATCACTGGAGCGACAAATTTACGACCGCTCCGTGGGTCCAGGATGGTTGCTGTGCGCGGACGGGGACCGGAGTGTGCGACGGTAAGGTGTTTTTGGTGGATGCCGTTTGCCCGGTTGACGATGAAGTGTGATGGTGTGGTTCCGATTCTGATTCGACGGATGCCAAGGGTGATGCTGGCCATCGGCTCACTTAGCCAGCCTCCTGCAGTGCGTGCAGCCTGCCAATCAGAAGCAAGCGTTATCAGACCACGCCCGCAGCTATAGGATTTTGCACGTGTGGCTTTTTTAAATGTTGGCGATGCGAAGATGTTCGACCACATCTGATCCATTGCTGTCTGCCGTTGTTCCCGCTGGTGGTAACCCGGGACTTGCTGTGGAGGCTTGCCGATGAAGATGACATGCGCTCCCTTGTTTGCCAGTTTGACGATACTTCCGAGGGTGGTTTCGGGCATTGTTGTGCACTCTGGAACAACGATGCACTTCCAGGTCGAGCCATGTGACGTCAGCTGTCCACCTGTGCCAATCTTTATCTGCTCGATGAGGCCATCGGAGAACATCGATATTTGGGAGCCGTCACGGAACCACTGCTGGACCAAGGTTGAAAGACCCGGCATCCCCGCGCGGAGCCAGTCGGCAGTTCCGTGGAGGGTGTATGTCGTTATCGGGCTTGCTTGGTCCACATTGCCACGGGCATCCCAAATCGGAAAGTAAACAAGGGCATCGGCATCAATGGTAGATGTTTGGAGAAGCGACTGGGCCCGCGCGACATAGTCGGTCAGGGGCTTGAGATGCGTAAACCAAGGGTTTGTCGGTCCGAAGTGGTTGGATGCATAGAACATCCAGCCTGGCCAAGGAGCATCCGCCGGGCTTGCCGCGGTTCCATGGCAGAAAATATGGTTGATGCCTGCGAGGAAGAGCTCATCGACTTCCGCACGGATGTGATCAAGCGGAGCCGCTCCGTGTTCGCCCAGCCATGTAAAAGCTTCAGCGCTTACCAATGGCTTTCCCGTGAGCTGCGCGGCACTTGCTGCAAGCGTACAGATGAATATTTCCTCAACCGCAACTTCATGGCTGACGGGCTTCGGGATTGCGACCAGCGGCTCACGCCCCGAGAGAACCAGAGGACCACACCCAAACTGTTCCGCCTCCGGGATGTCGGCAGCTGCGTAGAAATCGATGAGATTACCGGGAGACCCGTGGGCCTGCAGGCGGGTTTTTGCTTTGTGGGAATGCGCGAACATCGTCCACGGCGTTAGAAATTCGGAATGCGCCAACTCTTCTAAATGCGCCGCATAATCGCTCCGCTGCGTCTTTGCATTTGGAGACTTTGACTTCGCGGCAAGAGATGCAAGGGCATCGGCAAGCGGATAGCCAGCTGCCTTTTCAAACGATGCCGCAATCCCCGCCGTCGTCGTCGCGCCATAGACTTCCCATGAATC
>CAIYBQ010000297.1 GCA_903924445.1 uncultured Armatimonadota bacterium
AATGCCCGCGTGAATCTGGATCAGCAAGTAGAGCTCCTAAAGCGCGGAGCATCCCTCATCGTTCCCGAAAATGGCCTCCGTGCCAAGCTCGAAAAGTCGGCGAAAACCGGCAAGCCACTTGTTGTAAAACTTGGTCTTGACCCAACATCCCCTGACATCCACCTCGGCTTTGCCGTCGTGCTGCGCAAAATCCGCCAGTTCCAAGACCTCGGACACCGCGTCACGATCATTATCGGGGACTACACGACGCTGATCGGGGATCCATCCGGCCGCTCGGCAACACGCCCGATGCTGACCGAAGAGCAGATCCGTGAAAATGCGGCCACTTATGTTGACCAGCTCTCGGTCATTCTTGATCGTGCAAAGACCGACATTCGGTTCAACAGTGAATGGCTAGGAAAGCTGTCATTTGCCGATCTCGTCAAGCTCACCAGCAAGATGACGGTCGCGCAGGTGCTGACGCGTGATGATTTCCGCAAGCGCTGGGATGCTGGTGCGCCTATTTCCCTGCACGAGCTCCTCTATCCGCTTGCACAAGGCTACGACTCGGTCGCAATCGAAGCCGACATCGAAATGGGTGGTCAGGACCAGACATTCAACATCCTAACTGGACGAGATCTCCAAGCCGAAACGGGACAGGATCAGCAAATTGGCTTCTTTATGCCGTTGCTCGTCGGACTTGATGGCCAGAAGAAAATGTCCAAGTCGCTTGGCAACTATGTGGGTATTGCTGAGCCTGCGATTGATCAGTACAGCAAGGTGATGTCCCTTGCCGATGAGCTGATGGCGGACTGGTTCCTTCTCTGTACCGATGTCCCTGTCGAAGCGTATTCTGAGTGGCTGACTCCGGGAAGCAACCCGATGGAAGCCAAGCACAAGCTGGCACATGCCATAGTGGCGATTTACCACGGAGCTGAGTCTGCGGATGCGGCATCCGAGCAGTGGAAGAAAGTCCACAGCGGGCGTCAGTTCCCAGATGATGCTCCGGAGCATACGGTGAGCAGCAACCCGATAGCACCTGTGGCGTTGTTGGTTGAGCTGGGTGTCTGTGCATCCAATGGAGATGCCCGCCGTCTGGTTGAGCAGGGCGGACTGTCCATTAATGGCGAAAAGCACTCCGATGCCAAAGCTTTGGTAAATGTGACATCCGGTGATCAGCTCAAAGCCGGCAAAAAGCATTACTTCGTCCTCCGGACAGCCTGACATGGCGGTGCCCCGCCCACTTTCCGAAGCCACGACGCTAAGAGTTGGTGGGATTCCCGGAGCGTGGCACATCGCGAGCGATGCGCAAGCGGCGCTTGATGCGCTCCTCGTCATCCGCCATGCTGCTCTGACGCCGTTCGTCCTCGGCGGCGGGAGCAACTGTGTTGTCTCGGATAATCCATCTACGCTTGGTGTCCTGCAGTTGGCAGCGGGTGAGCCGGAAATCCTTTCGAGTAGCCTGGGTGCTGTAGCTGTCCAAGTCCCTGCGGGGATGCCATGGGATGCCTTTGTAGACTGGGCTGTCGCACGTAGTTTCCAAGGGATTGAGTGCCTGGCGGGTATCCCCGGACAGGTCGGTGCAACCCCCATCCAAAATGTTGGCGCCTATGGCCAAGAGGTCGCAGCGGTTATCAAGGCCGTTATGGCCATCGATACGCAAACCGATGCGCTTGTCGAGCTATGTGCAAGTGACTGCGACTTTGCATATCGCCACAGCCGCTTCAATAGTGCTGATACTGGACGGTTTATGATCACGGATGTGCACTTTCGCCTGCATCAAAACGGAGAGCCTTGCCTGGCGTATCCGGAGGTTCGGCGTGCTGCCCTGGATGCTGGTGCGTGTGAGCTCTGGCATGTGGCTGACTTGGTCCGTGCAATCCGCAGGCGTAAGGGGATGGTTGTCTCCCCGGATGACCCCGATAGCCGAAGTGCAGGTTCATTTTTCCGGAATCCGATTGTGGATGCTGTCGTTGCGGATCGAATTGTCTCTGAATTTCCAGACGAAACGGTGCCGCGCTGGGATGTGAGCGCTACCGGGACTTCTGTCAAGCTTTCTGCAGCCTGGCTTATGGAGCGTTCCGGGCTCTACCGCGGGATGGAGCTTGCGAATGGTGTCCGCCTGTCGAACAAGCATGTCTTGGCATTGGTGACGGAGGATGGCGCATCTGCATCCGGTGTCGTGGATGCGGCAATCAAGGTCCAGTGTGCCGTCGAGAGCCGCTTTGGGATTGGTCTGGTTCCAGAGCCTGTCTGGGTGGGGTTTGGGAACGATGCAATGTTGCCTGCGGGGGCGGTACGGCTCGAAGCTCATTGACACAAGGGACTTGACCCGCATCTGTCGAATGAGAAGGTATGGCATCCATCACACGACGAGACATCCTGCGGCTGGCATCGACAGCGGGCGCTGTAGCCACGCTTCCATCGCTGACAGCAGCTGCAGAAGCTCCAGACACTGAGACTCTCCCAGGCGCACCAAGAACGAATATCGTCTATATCCTGATCGATGACCTCCGTCACGACTGTCTCTCAATCGCCGGGCATCCGTATGTCGAGACGCCAAATATCGACCGCTTGGGCAAGGAAGGCATTTGGGCGCGGAATGCCTGCGTCACAACAGCGTTGTGTTCTCCAAGCCGGTGCTCCACGCTGACCGGGATGTACGCGCATAAACACAGGGTTGTGGACAACAACAATCCTGTTTCAAAGGATGTCGTGTTCTTCCCGCAGATACTGCAAAAGAACGGCTACAAGACGGCATTTTTTGGTAAATGGCATATGGGTGGCGAAACCGATGCACCGCAGCGCGGCTTCGACCACTGGGTCAGCTTTCGTGGTCAGGGGACGTACTTGCCAAACCCGGGAGGCCTGAATGTCAACGGGACAAAGGTTCCGCAAAAAGGCTATATCACCGATGAGTTGACCGATTACACCATCAGCTGGCTCGAATCACTCTCAAAGGACCAGCCCTTTTTCGCGTACGTCAGCCACAAGGCGGTTCACTCAAACTTCGTGCCCGCGGAGCGCCATAAAGGTCGCTACGCTGGAAAGTCCATCCCGACACCCGTTTCGCAGGCAAAGGACATCGATCCACAAGGGCGCCCTCGGTGGGTAAGTGACCAGCGCTCAAGCCATCATGGCGTAGATTTTCCGTATCATGGCCAGCTGGATGTTCAGGAATATCATCGTCGCTATTGCGAGACATTGCTAGCTGTTGATGAATCAGTCGGCAGAATTCTTGCTGCACTTGAAGCCAAAGGGATACTTGATAACACCTTGGTGATCTTCATGGGCGATAACGGTTTTGCCTTTGGCGAGCATGGCCTGATTGACAAGCGGACCGCATATGAAGAATCGATGCGTGTTCCGCTCCTGATGCGCTGTCCCAAAATCTTTCCAGCGGGTCGAGCATTACCCCAAGTCGTAGCTAACATCGATCTTGCTCCGACATTTCTTGACATCGCGGGTACTAAGGCTCCCGCAAACATGGATGGTTCGTCCTACCTGGCATTGCTTCAGGGGCGGACAGATGTTCCTTGGCGGGATGGCGTTTTGTATGAGTACTACTGGGAGCGTGACTTCCCACAAACGCCGACGGTGCATGCGCTCCGTACGGAGGAGTGGAAGTATATCCGTGTCCAGGGACTCTGGGATTTGGATGAGCTTTACAACCTCAAAACGGATCCATTGGAAACAAAAAATCTTGCGCAGGATCCAAAGCATCGGCCAATCGTCAACAAAATGAATAACCAGCTCTTCAGGTTGCTTGAGCGCACGGGTGGGATGCAGATTCCGCTACGGCCGGATGCCGGTGGACAAGCAGCATTGCGGGCACCAGGGGACAAGCGTGCCGCTGACTTCCCGGATGTCTTCATCGCCAAGGAATCCAAGCCTCTCGCGTGACCTGCTGAGTGATGGGGCTGCGATGCCCCATTGTCATTATGGCTTTGGTTTGGCTGGAGGGCCTTTCTCGATCAGGAGCTCTTCGATGAACCGTGTGAGCTTTTTGTAGCCGCCGGCGCCCTGCCACTCGAGCTCGCCATTCCAGTAGTAGCGAACGCGTTGATGTTTGTCGATGAGGTAGACCGTCGGCCACATCGATTGCTGCCAGCGCTTCCAGTTCTCCTCTTTTGGATCTACGAGGACTGGATACTCAATCTTGTTCTTCTTGACTTCAGCGACTACACGATCAAACTTACGTTCATCCTCGAGCTCAGGCGTATGGACACCAACCATTTGGAGACGACCATCCGTGAACTCCTTGCGGTAGGCACTCCACCAGCTCTGGTAGTGGGGGAGGTTACGTTTACAGTTGATGCATCCAAACGTCCAGAAGTGGACGATGGAGACGTTTCCAGAAGTAAAGGTAATTGGCTTTTCTGTATTTAGCCAGTCGGACTTGGTACCGGTCAGCACGGGTACGGGGTGGATGAGTGTAACGAGGTGGCCATCACGTTTTGCGGTAGGTTCTTGTCGGCGAAAAAACATTTCAACTTCCTTTGATGCCTCTGACCCCGGACGTTGGGAACATCTTCAAAATTGATTACTCCAGCGGGAGAATTGGATTCCCTTAGATGCAGACTTACACAGGCAGCCTGCGGGTGATCGAGCGCTCTTTGATTTCATCCACGGTAACTTCACGCCCGAGCTCTTCTGACAGGTAAATCCCTTCGGATATCAGCATTGTGTTGAGCGCAAGCTCCGCCGTGTTCAGGAGTTCCGTTCGGCCCTGCAGCGCCAGAATCCAGTGCATTTGGCTACTTTGCAGTGGGTCTGTATTGTTGTCATCCGAGCGCAGCTTGCGGGTCCGGTACGTGAAAGCATCCAGATCCGCGCCACCGGAGACATCGATGTCGCCATGCGGCTGATGGAGGGAAAATGGCCTCAGCCGGATGCCGCCTTTATCGCCGACGATGAACGAACCTTCAAAGCTGTCGAGGTGAATAGCCCACGCTTCGGCAATTTCGAGCAGGGCGCCATTCGCAAAATTGACAAAGCCGCACCCGAGCTCCTCTACGGAGTAGCGCCCCGCCTGCGCACGAAGCTCATCGAGTTCGACCTTCTGAAAAGTCCGTCCGCTGACACGCAGCACCCCTGGATTTCCGAGGAGATGCAGCATTTCCGAAATGTGATACACGCCCATGTCGAAGAGGGAACCGCCGGCTGCGATGTCCTTCTGAACGAAGCTTGGTTTGCCGTAGCCATCCACGTAAGGCCGTCCCCGTCGCCGATGCCCCGTCGCTCTGGCGTAATACGCATCGCCGATTGCACCGCCATCAATCAGTGACTTGGCTGCCTTGGTTTCATCCGAGTAGATCAGCGCAAGCTGGATGTGAAGCATATTCCCGGTTCTGTGAGATGCATCCAGCATCGCAAGGGCATCCGCGTACGAACCCGCCATCGGCTTTTCAGAGTAGCAATGCAGACCGGCTTCCATCACCCTGATGGCGGCATCTGCGTGGTAGTTGTTATGGAGGCAAACATCAACGGCATCCAAGGATGCGGTATCAAGCAGCTCCTGAAGTGTGCTATAGGTTTCTCCAATACCGAATTTGGCTGCGGTTGCTGCGAGAGTTTCGGCATCACTGTCGGCGATTGCAACGACTTCGGCATCCGGGATCGCTGCGTAATTCAGCAAGTGCTGCTGCGCAATTTGTCCGCATCCGATGATTCCAATTCTGATTTTGTTTCGCATCTTTTGCTCCTAAAATCCGGCAAACATTCGGCAAACATTTTTACCGAAACCCCTTCCGGATTCCAACCATCCACAAGAGTTATCCATCGTAACGCACTTGTTTTTAGGGGACATCTGTATGAAGACATATACTGTACACAACGATGGGAGCTGGCTCCTTCGGCGCATCGCCCACACGATTCAGACGTGGGATGTTCTTGCGATGTCGGAATCCACGGATGCAACGGGCCGTACGGTCCGAATATGGACGTATCTTGGAGTCGACCCGGCGCGGCGCGTTTACGCATTGACGGAGCAGCGCTGTGTCATCCATGATGAGGAACTTCTCTCCGATGACCTGGTTCCGGATGAAGACAAAATGCCGATTGGCGAGTGGGCATCGATGCAAGCGCCGCTTGCCGTCCTCGATCAGCCCCCGCATCACTGGGGCATTCCAGCGATTGCCTCGCGCCTCCGGGCATCCGTTCAGCCGGCCGCGACGTATCGTATTCGCACTCCAAAGACACCCCGTGTGCGGGAGGCCGCCATCGCGTGATGTTCATTGGTACACTTGACCTGTGCTTGCATCTATCCTGATACCGCTCATCGTTATTGCATCCATTTTGGGTGCCCGTGTAGCCTGGATGTGGGCGGCGGATTTTGAAAAGCAGGGAAAGCCTCGGATAAGTTTGATTTTCCGGATTGGCGCACTGCTCGTCGGAACGTGGTGGCTCCTCCCTGCAGCCGTGGTTATCATCAAGCTCTTCATCCTAAAGGAAGACCCGTAGGACGCGTGATGCGCTGAGCAAGGATTCCTGGCGTCGTGTACGGGACCGTTAACTACCCCGTGATTAGTTTGACCACGTAGAAAAGCATCATCACAATCGTCACAATGCTTGCAAACCACAGCGTGACATCTGTGATACCCGTTGACTTCAGCTCTTTGGCTGGATAAGTTTATAACTGTCAGCCAATTTTGCTATCCGCAGCAAACGAGGCTTACTACCCTGTAAGGAGTTTGACCACGTAGAAAAGCATCATCACAATCGTCACAATGCTGGCAATCCACAGCGTGACAGCCGTGATACCCGTTGACTTGAGCTCTTTGGGCAGGTTCTTTTGGCGCAACGTCATCACGGAAACTGCGATAATCGGTAGCATCGCCGCCTGCGCAATCCCACCCATCTTGACCATCTGCGTCGGGTCGATGCGCAAGAAGTGCAGTGCTGTTGGAATCGTAAGCAGCACAACGACAAACCGGTTACGCCATCTGATGCGCTGTGCATAGTCATCGGCTTTGAAGACACCGAGCAGAGTTGTGACATCCGCGAACACACGCGAATTACTCGCCGTCGCAGCGAAAATCGTGCCATAAAGCGTGGCAATCGCGCCGACATAAAACACCCACAGTGCCCACGGGCCAAGCGTGTCCGTGTACATATGACTTAGCGTCGCAATCATCTCCTTGCTCTTCGGGATCAACCCTTGAGGGTGGAGAACACCCGCGCCGAGCAAATAAAACGCCGCAGTGGCAAAGGTGTAGATAATCATGCTGGCGATGATGTCAAGGTGCATCACGCGGACCCAGCCAAGAGCACGATCCCGCCACGCCGGCGTGAAATCATTCTCGCCCGTCGACTGTGCGTAGCCCTTTTCTATACACCAGTAGGGGTACATAAACAGCTCAGCCGCGCCGACACCGGTGATGCCAAACACCGCCACGGCGGTTTTCATGCCGCTTGATGGCAGGTGAAAGGAAAGTCCATTTGCAAAGTCCGCCGCGGTCAGCGATCCGGGACGCTTGAGGAGAATCGCAGCGCTGAGCACGGTGATGAACGTGAACAGGCCAACTTTTACGCTGGCAATACCTTCAACCCGGCTGTACCCGCCGCCAAGCAACAGCCACAGAGAGAACGCATACAGAGCGATAACCCAAATATCAATCGCGACTGCAGGGAAAATCGTATGTAAAACCTGCCCGACCCCGGCAAACATCGCCCCGATTTGGAACAACGTCATCAGGATCATCGCCACCCAAAGCCAAACGACCCACGACACACCAACCTTTGGACCCGGCATCAGGTTGAACCCACCAAGGCCCGTCTTCCCGGTTGCAATCGTGAAACGACCCATCTCAGCCTGCAGCGCTGGCTTAATGAGACAGCTGATGATGATGAGCCAGAGGCACGTCATTCCAACTTCTGCGCCAAGCGATGTCGTAGCGATTAGCTCGCCCGAACCGACAATGGATGCCGCAAGAATCATCCCTGGGCCAATGCGCTTTATCGCATCCCGAAAGGTTGACGGAGGTGCTTCCACCGCAGTCGCATCATAGGCGTAGAGATCTTTAAGTGCAGCAGTACTTTCACTTCTTTGTGCAGACATGGCAGGACTCTATGCCAGATGGCGGAAATTTGCTAATTTACATGATGTTAACGGCACCGATGTTAATCGCTGGACACTGTACAGTTTCGTGTAACAGGGTATGCTGGAAACGAGATATCCCCTGCGCGCGCGCAGTGTGGCACCCAAAACCAACAACGAGGTTATTAGAACAAAGATGAAGCTATCCCTATTTGCCATCATCGGATTCGCCGCACTGGCCACTATGCCAGCCGCTGCACAGACCAAAACCAACAAGCCAGCTGCAAAGCCGCAAAAGAGCAATTCCAAGCCACAGGCTCCTGCAAAGTCAAAGCCTGCCGCGCCAAAGCCAGCCCCAACCCCGACCCCGGCTCCAACACCTGCTCCTGCGAAGGAACTTGGCGAGCGCGAAAAGGCAGTCCTTGGCAAATACACGGTTGCTGGTCAGCCAAACGTGATCGAACTGGTCAACGATGGCGGCTCCCTCACGATGCAGGCAACCGGATATCCCGCGATTCCTGTTGAGCTGAAGGCAGACGATTCCCTTTACAACCCGATTCTTGCTGGACAGGTCGATGCGAAAATCGTCCGTGATGCAGACAAGAAGCCAAACGGCATCGATCTGACATTCCAAGGCAACAAGGTTCAGTTCCAAAAGGATGGCGCAACGCCGCTGACCGC
>CAIYBQ010000298.1 GCA_903924445.1 uncultured Armatimonadota bacterium
AAATTTGGATGAAAAAAACTGCCTTCAGGGGGTCAATTCTGGTTGGCATTCAACAGCCGTATTCCCCTTTGACTTCTGCATGGATGGCGCGGATGTGCGCCAATAGTGTTTCATCGCTCATACGTTTGTGGGCATCTGGCTTACTGGGTTTGGAGGCCTTCTTGCGTCGACCATGTTCAAAATAGCCACTGGCACTCATACCCAGTACCTCGCAGGCCAGGGTGATGGGCCAGTGGGCTTTGTTGCTGACAATCCAGGCGTACTTCACAGCGATTCACGAGCGAAGTACGCCGTGGCTTTTTTTAGGATGTCGCGCTCCATGGTCACGCGGGCCAATTTCGCTCTGTGGCGGGCTAGTTCCATTTGCTCGGCAATCACGAGTTTGTCTCCCGTACCTTTGAGTTGGCCCTTGGCGTTGAGCCTGACACAGTTGTCTAGGCTTGCCTCGGGAATGCCCAATACGTTGGGCGTGACCGACACCGCCTGTCCGTCTTTGACCAACCGTACCGCCTCCATCTTGAATTCCAGCGTGTACTTACCCCATTTTCTCGTTTCACTCATTGCGTTCTCCTTGAACTGATTTTTAACCATCAGCTAAGCAGTACGTTTTTCGTCGGCAAGGTCATAAGTATATTTAGTCGGATTCAAGCACGAAGTGCAACACGGCTAAAGGATTGATGGAGATGGATTGAAATCTTTCATCTACCCCATACAACATTGCCCCTGCATTAGCCATTGCTTCTTCTGACAAATTCACTACCGCCAGGGTTTCTTCACCATAGGCGCATGATTAAGGGAAAAATCCGGCCGCTCGTAACTCAAGTTGGGATTGTAATAGGGGTCGGTATGTAGTACATGTTTCCAGTTCTTGCGCATATAGGAAACTTCTTGTTTGGCTAGGCGTTTCTGTGCCGATGTTAGATCTTTGCCGCGCGACATCGACTCGTAATGATACAGTTCCGCATGCGGTGTCCACACCACACGATACCCGTTCGAACGCACTTTCAAGCAATAATCCACATCATTGAACGATACTGGCAGATGTTGCTCATCGAGACCACCCTGCTCAAGATAAAGCTTGCGCCAAGTTACCAAACACGCTGCTGTCACCGCCGACATCTCTTGCGCTACCATCGCACGGTTGCAATACCCTGGCTCATCACGTTGCAGGAATAATTGAGCATGGTTGGCCACCCCGCCCACCCCGACCAGATCTCCGGCATGTTGCACACGTCCGTCCCGGAAATACAACTTAGCCCCCACCACCCCCACCTTCGGCTGAAGCAAATGTCCCAGCATCTCCTCGATCCAGTCGGGCGAGATTACTTCCGTATCGTTATTGAGCAGGCATATCGCCTCACCTCTCGCCTGTTGCACGGCCATGTTGTTCATCGCCGAGAAATTGAACGGCAGGTCATATCGCAGAACACGCACCTTCTCTTGTCTGGACATGCGCTCCAGAAAGGCCAGCACCTCCGGTTCGGAACTCTGATTGTCCACCACCAGGATCTCGTAGTTCGGATAACTCGTCTTCTCCAATACGCTCCCCAGGCAATGTCGGATCAGTTCCAACTTGTCCCGTGTCGGCACGACGATGCTTACCAGCGGCACTACTTCCGGCAACCGATAGCGGACGCGCCAGCATCCCGGAAAAGTTCCACTCACATTTACAGCGATGCCGTTGCAAGAAAAATGGGCTCGCAAGGAATTCATGCACCATTCCGATGTTTCGCTGGCCCCACCTGGCGTTCGCGCATCGTGCAGCAGCACCCCCGGGATGTGCACGATTTTTTTCTGGCCGTCATCACCTAGAGCATCAACCACCCTGAGCAGCAGATCATAGTTCCCATGCTGCACACAATCCCGATTCAGACCGCCCACACTTATCACTGCGCCCGCACGTAGCGCCACTGCATCACCCACGAAGTTTGTAGCATGCAGATGCGCCAAAGAAAAATCCGGTTTGAACCTGGGCCTGCATCGCTGACCGTTAGCATCCAGTTCGTCATCGTCCGCGTAAATGACAGTAGCATCCGGCTTGGAGACCGCCTCGCTCGCGAACCAATATAGCGCATGCGAAGCAAGTAACTGTCCCGCGCGTAGGACAATGACCCATTCCTGTCCGTTTTTGGTTGCAAGCATCTTTCGGAACTTCTCCAGCCATGCTGTCATTTGTGCGGGTGTGATAGAAAACAGATACGATGCAACATCCCCATCGTCCCTTTCATAGTGGTCTGCAGCATCCTTTGTCAAAACGGTGTAAGTGAAGACGCGATATGCCTGCGCATCGAGCGAATGCAAAGTCTTTTGTACCGCGCCATGATCCACGCCGTCTGTAACCACAAGCACATTGAAATGCGGCGCAGACTTGATGGTGCATATGTCCCGGTCTATCAAACGGTCATCGTTTGCATTGTGCGTATCGAACTTTGCGAGCCAATCCGAATAGTTTGGCGCTGCCGCGTGAGCACGCAGTTTGTTTGCTGCATCATAAGCACCTTGCAGATCAACGAGCATTCGAAATAGGGATAATCCGAGAGGTTGCCTCTTTGACCGCGGATGCAACCAGATCATCTTCATAATGCGTCGCGCCATTCGCCAAATACGATCCGCCACACCAATATCAGCAAATGAAAAACCGGATAGCTCGAATTCTCCCGCCGAACGCATGGGAACAAACATAATGCGCCTGACACCTGCTGGGAAATGAATCACCTCGTTGATGGTGCCCTTGCCTGAGGTGGGAATCGGAAAATAACTCTCTTCGCCAAAACCTTTACCAAGGTCGTAGTAAAGACGGGCGTCGTAATCGCCACCACTCCTGAGCAAAGTTCCGCGAACCAATCTCCAACCGGCGCTCATTCCGTCCAGCGGCATAGCCATTTCAAAGTAGGCTTCGCCCGATACGACAATCCAGCTTTTAGAGCTATTAGCTACGCTGGCCGTTTTGCATTTGGATTCCAGTTGCATAATCAATAAACCGTCTTGCTCACGTGTGTAGTGGACTGCGAATTCACTTTTTTTTGTTTCCAGACTTAAATTCGCCCATTTCACACGCCGACTTTGCCCGGCCACCGCCTATCGTAATAGGTGTGGAATACGACGACATCTTGCCGGTTCGGTCATAGGCCTTTGCCGTCAATCGATAGCTGCCGGGCACGACGCCCGACAAGACAAGGTCGGTCTGGTAGGGGGGGGTATCATCCCGCTTGAGCATTACTTCATCCAGCCAGAATTCGACCCGATCGACCGCCTGATCGTCACTCGCCACCGCATATACGGTCGTCGTCTTCATTAGTTGCGCACACGCCAGCGGCCAAGTCAGCACCACACGCGGCGGCGCGACTTCTTTCACACTTTCACCATTGATTTTGCGCAGCCGGTCGATCAAGGGATCCGTATAGCCGGGTTCCAGACTGAATGCGTTATGCCGGTTGTCATGTGTGGAATAAGTGCTTTTCTGGTAGAACTCCCACACCCAGATCGCGCTATAGGGTATGCGCAACTCAACGATCTTATTCATCATACGCACCGCATGAGAGCGATCACCTAACGCGGTCGAATTCGGATCACCGAATTCCCCGACAAACAGGGGTTTGCCGACCTCATCTGCTACACGCTTCGCCTCGACCAAAAGATCGACCGCATCATTGGAACCGAAACGCCAGTTTTGCTTCCCGCCATAAAGATGGATCGAGATGATGTCCACTCCCGCATGGATCTCTTTCAGATTCTTTGCGAATTGCTCGCGCGTATCCGGCCGCCAGTCCGTTGTTCTGGTAGTCCACTCCGGCCGTGCACGGAGGTGCTCTGCCGAACCGCGCGGGATAGAAAAACCGGAGCTGATCAGCCTCGTATTGTCCAAGCTACGGATCAAACCTGCGAATCGCCGCGTATAGGCAATCAAGTCATCTGCGGTGAAGCGGTCTCCTTCGTCGCAAACACTTTTCTTCTTGCAACGGCGCATAAGATCAAGATCGACATAGTTATTCAGCTCGTTGCTTAGTTCGTAGAACAGAACGGTCGGACGCTTACGATAGCGCGTAACGAATTCTGTGACGAAACGGGATAGCAGTCTCCATGATCTCGATTCTGGATTGCGGAACATCTCACCGGTAGTTTCACCTGCCCACAATGGAAATTTACCGGAACTCCACGCTAGCACTGGAACGATCTGTATCTCCCTGACATCTAGGTCATCAATCATATCGTCGACCTGAGCCCAGAATGTTTCAGGATCGGATCGCCACAGATCGAGGCTGTCACGACCATCCCCAGGCTGAGAGGAAGTGCGCCCGCTCATTGAGACGCGCATGTATTTCACCCCAGCATCTTTAGCGTCGTCCAAAGCTTTCTTAGCCATGGCACGGGTCACACGACGGTAGGCAGGGCCGCCATCGCCACGGCTGGCAGTTCCCGTGTATTGGGTGAATAGGTCGAACTTGTTGACGCCGATAGTACCTGCCGGCGCTAGATGATTGACAGCACACGCCTCTTTAACTGTAGCTCCCGCTGTCAGCAACATTAGAAGCGAGAACACTAGCCGCATCCCAAAGATATTTTTCATCGCTTTCACTCATTTGCCGCAGATGCGGCGTGATTGGTTCTTCAAGACCGCCAGGGCCCTGTCAGTTCGCAATACCTTTTAAGGAGTTCGGCTCCGTAAAGGGCGTTCATATGAAATGGTTCAGATGGAGAATGTTCCAGATTCAAATCCGCAGAGAGGCGAATTGAACCATGCGAAAACTTTGTCTTTGTAAACGAATCATGGGCAAGGGTATCGGACGGTTGAAACAGAATCTCGCATCCGGCATCGCTCACTGTCTTTGCAGCCAACTCCGTGAATAGCGCAATCGCATAATTCCAAGCTCCGCGTTCGACAGCTCGCTTCCAAAACTCACCATCTTCGGAATTAAGAATTTCTTCGCTTGGATAGGGAGTAGGAACTATGACTATTCTTGCATCGCTTACAATACGTAAAAGCCTTGCAAGATAAAGTGCTGTTGAATTGCGCAGTATCGATGCTGTCAACGCAGCAAAACATGCCCGCGAGATATGTGAACTCTCCCTCTCAAGCAGGCCTGCATACGCGGCGATCCGATATTTCTTAAATGCGGAGAACGGGGATATGAATCCAGGCCCACTAACACCGAACCCCAGTCCAGTTATCAGGAATTGGTCATATCGGCGCACATCAATATGCTCTATGCCGCCAGAATGCAGTGCGATCTTTTCTCTAGTTATGTCCGATGTTGGTACCAGCATGGTACCCCGCAACTCCATCTCCCGCATCCAATCCCTTTGTGCCGCAAAGAAATCAAAATAGGCAGTCGTTTTTAGATTGTGCATCAAGTCCAATCCAGCGCGGATTGAGGCCGCATGGGAGTTGCCAATTACACATATGTGCTGCATGCTTATCGAAGCCTGTATCGGTAACTTAATGCTGTTGTAGCAACTCTTGAGTGGCTCGCAGCGTTTCAGCACCAAATGCGGAATTCATATGTGATGCCTGTCCCGGAGGATAAGTATGGTTTTTGGTCGAACCCAATCGGATCGAATCTACCGAATAGATTGCGAGTGTCATGCCTGGTTGAGAAAGTGTGGCGACAGGCTGAAACAGTATCTCGCAACCTGCTTTGTCGACAATACGCTTAGCCACATCTTCATACATAGTAGTGATGAGAGTGAGCAGGCCGCTATACGCCACACTCTTCCAAAAGTCACCTTTTCCATTTGTTTTGATGTCTTTGCTCGGATAGGGCTGCGGAATTATGATTATCCTAGCCTTGCTTACGCTACGCAGTAATCTAGCGAAAAACATCGCCTTGGATAAATTCAGGTATTCCGCGATCAAGGCGACGAGACACGGACGAGAGATCATTGGAAATCGCTTTGAACTGCCGTGGTACCCAAAAACCTGATTTTTCTTCAATACGGCAGTAGCCTGCAAATAATTGAATCCCAAGCCAACGATAATGAAATCAGTGTATTCGGCTGTGTCGATACATGTCTTTCCGCCAGATACACTTCTCATGCGTCCTTTCGTCAATTCTGAAGTCGACACTAGAGTTTCCCCCTTAAGCTCCATGTCTCGCATAAGATCCCTCTGTGCTGCGAAAAAATCAAAAGTGAAACCTTGATCCAGTTCTGGAAGTAGATCCAAACCAGATCGCAATGCGGCAACATGCGAATTGCCGATGATGCATACGCGACGTTTACTCATCCTTGTTAAATGCTTCCATCAACATCTCTTCGCAAACCACATCTTCCTGACTTGTGCTCGGCTTTGCTTTGTTCACTTTCGCGGGCTTATCCACTGCTGGCTTCGTCAATGCACCGTGCGCTTTGAAAAAGATTCGCATAACGCTCACAACCCCTGTAGGATGCACCGACCGCAAGTTACTCTCATAGAAGAGTCCGCGCGAAAAATGAGATGCGATGATCTCATAGGAGGGGAAGTAATCGACATCCTCGAATTTCTGAGCCAGTTCGCCTGCCACCGCACGAAGCACTGACTTAGAATAGGTTGTCGCCGCAAGAACATGCTCCTTGCCAGCTGTAGCCGTCAGGGGCACAGGCGAGACAGTGAGTAGGAACCTGGCTTTAGGATTTCGCCTCAGAATCAGTTGACGGAAGCGCAAGAAATCACCCATCACTTCGCTACAGGTGAAATTCTTGAACTCGAAGAGCTCCGGATCGAATGTCCCGGCAATGATCCCTGGAGCGGTCGGATAGACAGTGCCGTCACGCTTATCAACCCATGCCTCGGTTAAGCCAAAGGTATATACGAACAGATCCATTGTGATCAGCATCCGGCGCACTGCTGTCAAGTGCCCCTGCCTGTGGAATAGCACCTCTTCTGGCGAATCAAGCCCATCGGGTTCTACCGAAGGGCGTAAAGCATCGTAATAACGCCCCTCTTTCTCCCACACGATGTGCTGCGGCGTAGTAGCCCCCAGTGACTCAAGCGTCAACTGGAGTAATTGCCGAGTCGTATAGAGATTGCCGTATCGAGCGGAATAAACCCCGTAGCCGAATTTTTTCGCGGTCTCGACATCCAGCCCTTCCGGGGCGGGCTCTGCATTGATCACACTGTAACCGTGCGCGGTGAAATGCTTGGCTATACTCTGCGCAAAGCAACTGCCCGCAGTAACTATTTTATCTGCCAAGCCGATCTCAAACTTGCGGCGATAAAGATCTGTGATCGTCAAGGGGTTCTGCTCACTGACCCCCGTTCTCCAGAAAGCGTGGGGAGGTAATCCCGTATATGGTGATTTCAACTGATTCTCCAATAATGACAGGCCAATCTACCATCTCACCAGAGCAGGACTTACGGACTCAACCTGCCCCTGTTTGACGTACCGCTTAACCGCTCCATTATGCGGCTTTCTATAGCTGAGCCGCGTGCCAGCGTTTCTCAAACTGCATCGGGCTGACGTGGTATTCCCCCAAATCAGTAGACAAATATGATGTCAAAACTGAAATGGAGAAAAGCAAATGCAGAGAACGAAATACGCCCTCGAGTTCAAAGACGAGGCGGTCAAGCAAGTCATCGACAAGGGCCACTCGGTTGTCGATGTAGCTAAGCGGCTAGGCATCCCGGACAACGTTCTGTACACATGGGTCAGCAAGTTTAAATAAGCAGACCGACCCGAATCCGGTGACATCAAGGCGATGCAAGCCGAGGTGGCAAAGCTCAAGGCCGAACTCAGGCGAACCACTGAGGAGCGCGACATCCTAAAAAAGGCCGCCGCGTACTTTGCCAAACAGTCCGGGTGAAGTACGCATTCATCCGGGAGCACCGTGTGCAATTTAGGCTCTCGAGCATGTGCCGCGTCTTGAAGGTTCACCGCAGCGGCTATTACGCTTGGCTGCGTGAGCCGCTCTCGCCAAGGGCCAAGGTCAACGAGGTGTTGACCCTGAAGATCCGAGAGTTCTACGACCAGAGCATGGGCATCTACGGCAGTCCACGCATCTTCTGTGATCTGCGCGAAGCTGGCCTGGCTTGCGGCGAGAACCGGGTGGCCAGGTTGATGAAAGCGGCTCACATCAAGTCGGTACGGGGGTATAAACGTCCTCGATTCAAAGTAGGCAAGCCCGCACTGGTGGCGCCTAACCAGTTACAACGCCAGTTCCAGCAGGACGAGCCGGACCAGGCATGGGTGACAGATATCACTTACATCCGTACGTATGAGGGTTGGCTGTACTTGGCTGCGGTACTGGACTTGCACTCGCGTACGGTGGTCGGTTGGAGCATGGGTTCGCGCATACAAACTAGTTTGGTGCTGGATGCGCTGACGATGGCGGTGTGGCGCAGAAAGCCCAAAGATCCGGTGATCATCCATTCGGATCAGGGCAGCCAATTTGGCAGCGACGAGTTCACGCGGTGGTGCAAAGACAACCGCCTGAGTCCGAGCATGAGCCGACGGGGAAATTGCTGGGATAACGCAGTGGCTGAATCGTTCTTCAGCAACTTAAAGAGTGATCAGATCAAAAAGAGGATCTACAACACGCGAGAAGAAGCCAGGTCAGAAGTCTTCGATTACATCGAGGGTTTCTACAATCGTGTTCGACGCCACAAGCATCTCGATCAACTCAGTCCTCATGAGTTCGAGCGGCAGCGTCAGACTGCGCTATGAAAAGTGTCTACAGGTTTGGGGGAATACCAAACCATCTTTAGACTCTCTATAAAATAGGATGTCGAACCGAGGTGCTCAAATAGGGTAATATTTCCAGATGCTCCTGATGAACTCCTCACCAAATCGTTCGGCACAAAATGAGTATGTCGTGTCGTAAAATTTCCTTGCTTCTTTGACTCCATCGATATTAGGAGTCTCCTCTGATCGTTGAGATGCTCCTACTTTCTTACTGAAATTTGCCTTGATGTGAGATATACCTAGAAAATCGCAGAGTCTCTCAATTTCATCATCGACAAAAAACGTTTCATAAAAGCCGTAGAAAATTTCATCCTTATTAAAAACTTGCTCTAGGTTAATTATCGTCTGATCAAATACAGTTCTTGCAACGACGCCTTTGTGCTTGAAAAATTTTGCCTTGAATTCGCCAGGAACCACTACTTTGGCAATTCCGCCTTTTGAAGGCTTTCCTTCAATCATACGTTGTTGAGACCAAATCCTATCGATGGGGTCTCGCATCAAAAACACAACTTTGATATTGAAGTCCGCATTCAACAGATTCTTTATCCGCAAAAAATGATCTGCGCTCAACGCAGAATAAGTGGGCGAGAACTCACCTACCACCTTTATGAGCGGGTGAGTATCATCGATCTTGTTAGTCAACCGTAAGAAGTAACGCAAATATTCATGAAGATCATGATAGATATTTAGTCGGTCAAGTTCGTTTTGTAATCCGATATTTTCTTTCGGAGTTAACTGTTTATTCTGAATGATGGAGGTAATCTGGCGATGTACTTGAAGTAAGCTTTGCTTATAAAATAATGCGCCGCACAAATCGGGCATAAACAAAGTGTCAAAGATATGCATTTCCTTCGTTGTGGACATCCGCACTTCTGAGTGTGCCGCAAGATATGAATAGAGCCAAGTAGTTCCTCCCTTCTGACAACCTACCCCAAGTATGAAATTTTTCTTCATCATTCTTTTTTTAACTTATTGCTTCAACATCTAAAATATAGCTTCATTTATTGCTATGAACATTTCGCTTAGGGCCGAATGCCTTCTATTCCCCCTCTTTTTCGCACATCAGGAAGATGCTTGAACAAAGGTCTGGATAGTGTTGACCCAGTTTGTAGCATCCTTCCAGATACTCTTTGGAGATGATGTCCGTTTGAAGCAAACGATCCCACTGGAAATTTGCCATCGCCTTGAAAAATATGCCGGAGCGATGAACCACCTTCAATCCCGCCGCTACGGCATCCCGCTCCAGTGTATCCAGCGTGTAGGTACAACGATGGCCATGTTCGGCTTCGGCCGGGGTGACCGCCGCATTGTGCGTGATCAAACCCATCTTGACGGCAATCTGGCGCGAAGGAGCATTGGCATTGGGACACACCAAAAAGAAGCGCCCGCCTTCGGCTAGCCATTCGTCGTTGATACGCTTCAGCACCAATACAGGTTCATCCAGATGCTCCAGCACATGGGTCAGCACGATGTTGTCATAACGCTTTGGTAGGGTCGCTTTCTCGAACAGCGAGTTGACAAACTTTACCTTGTCGCCCAGTTTTTTCCTAGCCTCCTCGACGGCCACATTCGAGGCCTCGACACAGGTGACGTCTTCAAAATAGGGCAAAAATCTTCTGGTGAAGTCGCCCTTGAAGCTGCCCAACTCAAGCAGACTCCCTTTGTTGAAGAAGGGCTCGAACGATTTGATCATATAAGGGTGCATCACGTCGAAGTCGAAGCCGTATGCGTACTTGTGGTCTTTGGTGTCTTTTATTTCGACGTTGTAGTCACGTTCACTATTCATGTTCTTCCCCGCTTTTCAAATATAGATCCATAGAGACGAATGCCCCGTTCGTATTACCTGCAACGAAGCCGTTCATTTCATACAACTTAATGGCAGGAGCGTTGTCACTCGCTACTTCCAGGGTGATCTGTCGCATCCTAGAAGCTTTTGCATACTCGATGCACTGTTTCATCAAGCTTGCGGCGAAGCCTTTGCCCATCCATTCCTTCAGCACACTGACGCTGGTGATGAAGGCGATGCGTTTTTCATTGTCGTTGCAATATGCTGCCACTAGCCCCACTAGTTTGTTGCCCGACCATGCTTCGAACCTCGTTGCGTTGCTGGCGATCTTCTTTGCATAATCGCCGATCTCGACCCTTCCGTTCAGGGGAGGCACGAAGTCGGCATCGCAAAGTGACAAGTGCTCTGCGATCTCTACCTCGGATGCCCGGTTCGACCCGAAATCGACAGTCACGCTCATCTTTCTAGTACGGCCAACCCAAATCCGTGGCGTCCGAACTCGTTGCCGTTATAGAGTAAGTACACCCTGCCGTCGCATTCGAACACATGTGGATAGCACAGCATGTCAGAATCCCAGTCGCCCGCTGTGACGTCGAGCAGTGGGTTCCCGTCGTCCCGTGTCCAATTCAGCAGGTCGTCCGACCACGCATGACCGATGCGATAGCCACGATCACTGTTATTGCGGAAATCGAACGATTGGCGATAGCAGAAGAACATGTGATGACGGCCATCAATTTCGATCACCGTCGGCAGCGCCTGACTCTCGTCCGGCCCCAATCTGTCCGAAATGATCTGCCGCGCTTCTTCCTTGACCCAGTTAATGCCATCGCTGGAAACCGCATGGCCAATCTTATAGGTGCGATCCGGCGCTGTGTCCGCCGAAAACTTCTTCCAGCCGGTGCCGAAGATGTACCACATGTGGAACACGCCATCAATGACCTTCACGAAACCGTCGCCGACCAGGCAGGGCTCGTGCAGGGAAGCCGCCAGCACCGGCCCGTCGCCGATACGCTGAAAGGTGAGTCCGTCGTCACGGCTGATGGCTAGGCCGATAGCGGTATCCACTGATACCGATACTCGCCTGTTCCAGCCACAGGTATAGCCATACACGACATCGCCGTGGCGCATGACGCTCATCGGGAAGATGCCGTGCTCGTCGAAACTGCCAAGCTTGCCGAGCGGGATGACCGTTTTGTCGGACACGCGGATCAAATCACGCAGGTTTTTGTTCATGTCGACGAAGGCGATATGGCTCAGATATTTGCAATTGCTCTTGTCCACTGAACGGGTGGAGAAATAAATGCGTACGAAATCTTTGAATACCAAGGCCTGTGGCGACTGGGCGAACTGTGCGCAGTCTTCCGGCAATTTGTGCTGTGTCGGGTCGAATATCTTGCCAAGTTTCTTCCACTTCATTGTGCTCACACCTTACTCCAACTTTCCGTCCAGCACGGCCAGACCGAAGCCGTGACGACCAACCTGGTTGCCCAGATACGCTAAATAAGTTTCTCCATCGAGTTCGAACACATGCGGATAGCTGATCATCTCGGCATCCCAGCCATCTTCCGACACATCGATACCCGCTTTTGTGTCGTCGCGCACCCAATTGGTCAGGTTGGTGCTGGAGGCGTAACCGATGCGATAGCCGTTCTGTTTGCCGCGATAGTGGCTGCTATAGCGATAACAGAAGAACATGTGATATTTACCGTTGGCGTAGAACACGTCCGGGCTGGCTTGTGCCTCATCTTCTTCGATGCGGCTCTCGATCAGGTCTTCGTTGACCTTGATCCAGTTGATACCGTCACTCGAAGTCGCCATACGTATTTTGTAGACCGGCTCTGGTCGGCCTTCCACTACTTTCCATTTACGTCCGGCTATGTACCACAGATACCAGATATCGTTGAAGCGTCGGATCTTCGGTCCGCTCAGCACAAATGGTTCATCGGGAGAATACGACACCACTGGGCCAGTACCATGCTTGATGAAGGTCTTGCCGCCGTCATGGCTGGTGGCCATGCCGATGGCCACGTTGAATGGAACCGATTCGCAACGTGTCCAGCCGGCGTAATAGGCGCGCAGCAAATCACCATCGCGAATGACGGAGACAGGATAAGTTCCGAATTCGTCGAATTCGCCCAGTCCGCCCAAGCTCAGGATGGGCTGCTCACCGACATGCCGGATATTGAACAGATCCGCACGATCTAGATCGACACATGCAGAGTAGCTGACATACTGGCCGTTCTCGTCCGCAGGCGGGCGGCAGGAGAAATACACTCGCACGAAATCGTCAAACACTAGCGTCGCGGGGGCTTGTGCGAACTCCTTCAACCAGCTGCGCCCTTCCACTTCCTGTGGCGTAAAGACCTTGCCTAATTTTTTCCACTTGAACATGGTTCAGATCAACTCATAGTTGGTTGTAATGGAGGTTCGGTTTGTATCAAGCGGGTTGAACATCATCACATCAATGATAGACAGCCACGGCACAAATTCATTACCAAATTGCGCATATTCAAATGGTTTCGATTTGATGAACTTCAACTCGATACCCTTCTGTTGAAACGTCTCCCTTGAATACAGCTCCATTCCACCGATCGCATTCACGTATGTTCTTGCACCTGTCGCTTCGCATAATGCAATCACTTTCTCTTGGCTTTGCAGTGCAAGGTCTATGGCAATATCAGAAGATATACGGATGTCGGTTGTAATACCAAAATGGTCGCAGATTTTGACGATAGAGTGGTGCAGGAATCGGAACAGGTTTGCCTCTTCATACCGCACAAGTTGTTCAATCAAGGGGAAAGTTTGATCGAAATATGGCGCTCGTCTGTAGGCCCCTTTGAATTGATTGAGCAGTTTGTCCCGATTGAAATCGGACGCCAATTCGCGCTCCACTACATCCAACGAATCGGAATCTTTCTTAAGCGACAATGAAAACATCACGGCTGCGCCGTTTTGCAACATGCGGTTGCGGTTGATCCAGCCCTTTTTAGTATATTTGATATTGTCGTAGACGATGAAAACATCTGAGGCTGCGATGAGCTGGAAATAGCCGATGTAAGGCAAAAAATACGGTTGCATGATTGCGAGTTTCATTTGGGATATTTGGCAGATTCAAGCACGAAGTGCAACACGGGATAACGATTGATGAAACACCTCTGCAGGCGTCCTGAATCCCAATCGTTTGCGGGGGCGGTTATTCAATCTGTTTTCGATCATCTTAAGTTCCTCGGCCGTTATGTTTGCCATGTGTCGCTTCTTGGGCACGTATTGCCGCAGCAGGCCATTGAAGTTCTCGTTGGAGCCTCGCTCCCAACTGGCAAAGGGTCGGGCAAAGTAGCCCGTGCGACCCAGCGCTTCGTCAATCCTGGCGTGCCCGCTGAATTCTTTGCCGTTGTCATAGGTCAGAGTCTTGACCCTAGCCTTCAACGGGTTGAGCGCTTCGATGATCGCCGCGCCAACCAGATCAGCTGTTTTGTTTGAAACCTTGGCCATGACCGCGTACCCGCTTTTGCGCTCCACCACCGTGACGATGGCCTTCTTGTGGGCCGCACCAATGACTGTGTCGCATTCCCAATGACCCACTTGCAAGGGCTTGTCAATGAACGCTGGGCGCTCGCTCAGGGGCCTGCGTTTGGGAATCTGTCCCCTGCGGTCTCGACCACTGGCGTAGCGCTTTCTCTTTTGCTTTTGGCAACGCAGGTTCTTCCACAAGGTGCCGCCATGCGCCTTGTCTGCATAAACATGCAGGTACAGCGATTCATGGCTCACTGGCAGCTTGCCGGCGATCTGCTCTGGGCTCCATTGAAGCCGCAACAGCGCACTGGCTTGCTCTTTTTCACCCAGGGCGCAAGCGTGCTTGCGTTACGGCTCGATTCGGAGCGTTTGCAGGCAAGTTCACAAGCTTGTTTGGCTTTATAGCCTCGACACCCGGCATTGCGGCGCAGCTCGCGACTGATCGTGGACTTGTCGCGTCCAAGCAATCGGGCAATCTGCGTGATGTTGTGCTGGGCTTTCATAAGGCTGTGAATCTGATATCTTTCAATCTGGCTGAGGTGTTTGTAATTCATCGGGCAACTTCGACTTGCAGGTCAGGAAGCCTTGAATGCTAAACATCCTCAGCC
>CAIYBQ010000299.1 GCA_903924445.1 uncultured Armatimonadota bacterium
ACTGCGCAGCAGTCTACCTACCTGATGACCAATGTGGTCCCAAGCTACGTTGCGGTAACGAATGGCCCCTGGCAAGACTTTGAACAGCACTGTCGCGGCCTCGTGAAGCAAGGCTTTGTCTGCCATGTCATCGCCGGCACGATGGTCGATGAGCTCCACCCCCGGATGGTACCAAAGTCGAATATCCGTATACCAGATGCCTTGTGGAAAGCGGTTTTGGTAAGCCCGCCGGGAATCAGCTCCGCAAACGATGTCGATGCACATTGCCAGCTGCTCGTCATTAGGGTGCCGAACCGCCCCGACATCACTGATAAAAGCTGGCAGGCATATACAACAACGGCCGCCGCAGTAGATGCAGCGACCGGATTGAATCTGTTGATGTCGTTTAAACCCGACATCGCGGCAATGCTACGAACCGCACCTTCCGGCCCGATGCCGGTTCCGATGCGCTAGCGAGGGCTACTTACGTCCGCGGCTGAGATCGAGGATTTCTACTTTGCGGAAGTCGACAGGGTGGCTCTCACTTTGCAGAGAGATAGTTCCACGCTCGAGGAGCTTTGGCGTCCCAGGGGTCCATGCTGACTTCGAGATGGCATCCCGCTCATCAATCTGCGGCTGTGTGTATTCGAGGACGAGCTTGCCATTGATGAAGTGTTTGATGGACTCGGATCCGAGCACTTCCACTTCACAGGTCACCCACTGGTCGCCATCAAAGGTATCGGATGACGATTCCGTACAGTGTGGAGTGAAGAGCTTGCCCTTCATCACAACATTGGTGCCTGGGGTGCAGAGGTTAGCGGTGCTTCGCTTGCCGTTACTGAGACCACCCAGCAGCTGGACTTCGATTGAGCATGGGAAGTCCTGCGTAAGGGTCATCGATTCAGGCGTTTGGCCATGCAGCATCAGGCCGGAGTTTCGAGTCGCCCAGCCGGGACCATCCGGGAGCTGCTGACCGACAAAGCGGTATTCAGCACGAATACGGTAGTGGCTGAACTGGGTCTTGTAGAACAAGTGACCAAAGCGCTCATTGAATTTCCCGCCGTATTGGTCGTAGCGAACAGAGATCATGCCGTTCTCGACGCGGAAGGTGTCACCAAAATTGACGCCTGCCGGGGAACCGACAATCTTTGGCGTCCAATCCTTGAGATCACGCCCGTTGAACAATTTTTGCCACTTTTCGAACATCATGGAAACCCTTTCAGAAGGCTTAGTGTATCAGCGGTGACTAGCCATCAATGGTGAACAGCTGTCGAAGTTCACCATCCGATGGTCGTCGCCCATATTCAAAATTCTGTATGCCTCGACAGACACGGCGCTTGGATCACCGTGTAAGCGAGCGGCTCTAGCTGCAGCGGTCCGAATGGCAGCGTATCAACGAGCTAGCGGACCCGGGAGGCGACCCAATACTGTAAACACTCTACGGACATTCAAAGGACCTTCAACGCAACGAAGGAGCAAACGAACAACAGCACCATAGAAGTGGGGAATTTTCAGTCGGTGAGATGAGGAATTTCGTGTCGCTTGACACATTTCATACACACATCGACAAACCATGAATCTCTTGCGTGCAATCACGTGGATCGGGATGGTTTCTTCAACTCTTACAACACCAAAACATCTTCTGAATGTGCGGAATCAAGGATGTCCTTGAGGTGGAATGTTGTTCCACCCAAAAAAGCAGATAATTTTCCTACTTTTTTGTCGATTGTCTCTTTTGGCGTGGCTGATAGACACCGACAATCAGCAACACATAGAGGCCGTTACTCTGGCATCCGCAGGGAGACTTAGCCTTGATTGGAAGCCGTTACGATTTTTGGCATCAGGAGAACCCTTGGCATGATTGGTAATCGTTTCTAAGCGCTACTTACAGCTCTGAAATGCATCCGTTGTGTATGGCACAGGTAGCATTTGTGCCTTGTTGTCTTTGGCAGGATCTCAGCACGCTGCCAACGTTTCATATCGGCAGTGTGGGTGGTCTGACTGGGATTGCATCCTGAAGTATTGCTACGGACAAGTAAGGCCCTTGATTGAGAATTTACGAAAACAGAAAGTAGTTGAGCTCGGAGGGTCTGAATGCAACGGGAATAGTGCCAGAAGACAACATCGCTTTCATGGTTATTATCGTGCTACTCAAACCAGGTCTATCCGTACGACATGGAAGTCACATGCGCAATGCACTGTCAATGAATGACGGATTCACGGAGATATTTGCAATTGTTTAGTCTAAGTGAGGGGTTTTACTCTCCCAATGCATTGAAAGATGACCTATTGGCATCGATTGAAAATTCTCACATCGACTTCTTGTCGTTGCGTGGGGCTCGGATCTTCATCACGGGTGGGACTGGTTACATTGGGCGCTGGTTAGTCGAGGCACTGTGCTATGCAAATGCGACCTTGGATCTACAGCTGCGACTTACGATCCTTACACGGAATCCCAAACGGTTTATTGAACTTTGTCCACACCTAACGAGAAATGCGTATGTGTCACTTCTCAAAGGTGATGTAAAAACGTTTTCTTGGTCAGGAGAACACTTTACACACCTGATTCATGCGGCGACTGATGTTGAACGAGCAGTCGATGCGGTTGAGATGTTCGATGTAACGGTATCTGGCACAAAGCGCGTACTGGATTGTGCAGCTGCATTGAAGATAGATCGACTGCTAATTCTTTCGTCAGGGTCTGTCTATGGTCATCAGCAATCCTTGCAATCCAACTATTCCGAGGCGTTGCCTTGTAGTGTCGATGTCAGTAATCCAATCAGTGCATACAGCCTAGGCAAAATCGCGACTGAATGGCTAGGCAATGTTTACTCCAGTACGTATGGATTTGATGTTACTAGTGCACGGATCTTTGGGCAGATAGGACCGAACATACCACTAAATGCCCACTTTGCTGCAGGCAACTTTATTCGTGATGCAATTTCCGGCAAATCAATCATCATCACAGGCGATGGTTTGTCAGTCCGGACTTTCATGTATGCATCTGACTTGGTAACCTGGCTGATTGCGATCTTGGTTCGTGGTGAATCAAGATGTGCGTACAATGTCGGTTCAGATCAGGGACTGACATTTCGTGAGTTGGCAGTGGCAATTTCACGTGCTGTTGGTGGCAACCTTGGAGAGATTACGGTTCTTGGGCAACAAACACAAGGTGTAGCTCCGCCGTATTACGTTCCAGATATCTCAAGAGCAAGCGAGTCACTGGGACTATCAATCAAAGTGCCTATCGATCATGCAATCGCTAAAACGGTTGACTGGTACCTACATCAAAGCAAGCAATCATGAACGATGTCGCTGCCTTTGGACTGCCCCCACTAGGCATCTCATTGCTGAATGTGGTGTCACTTAGTTGCTAGCGTTTCTCTATTTGCCCTAGCCATCAATCGTGAACAACTCACGAAGTTCACCATCCGATGGTCGTCGCCCATATTCACAAATCCTGTATGCCTCGACAGACACGGCCCTTGGATCACCGTGCAAGCGCGCAGCTCTAGCTGCAGCGGTCCGAACGGCAGCGCGGGCAAGGAGCTGGTCATGTAGTCGTTCCCGCCGGGATGCATCATCGCTTGGCACGCTGTCAAGCTGCCCGGCATTGTACGGAAGCCACTCGAACAGCTGGGAAATGTGGCACGCAACCGCATCCACTTTCTGCTCAAACACATCATCAATCGGAACAGCAATCTCAGAAACAAAAGCGCCGTGCTCTGTAAAAACATCGAACCAGTGCGCAAAAACCGGCATCCGGGTCAGAAATGGCGTATCAGGACACATCATCGGAACCGTCAGCATGTAGGTCGCATCCACAACCAGCTGCGCTGTGTAGCGGTGGTCCCGATGATAATCCACCGTCCGGTTGAAGATGACGAGATCGGGTCCCTTGCCCGGTTCGCCAAAGCTGCGGATCGTTCGGATGACGGCTTCCGTAGTCTCTTTATCGACATAGACCTCGCCATCGTGAACATTGAGGCAGACATAATCCGCACCGACCGCCGCGGCGGCATTTTGCGCTTCGATAAGCCGGCGCTCTGCAAGGCGAGCGGGGTTGTCGATGTACTCTGCCGCGAAGTGGCCCTTGTCGCCATTGGTGATGGAGACGTAGCGGACCTTGTGTCCCCTGTTTGTCAGGCGTGCGGTTAGACCGCCACAGTTCAGCTCGTTATCATCCGGGTGCGCCCCGATAAACATGATGTGCAAAGGTTGCTCCATAGCAACCCGTTCTCTGATTACCCCGCGGCATCCTGCTGGATGGCACAAAAAAACCTCCCGAGCGAAGTTCGCCCGGGAGGTCGTTCCACAGTGTGACCGCGAAGCGGTCACAGCTTAGGCTTAGTAGCCGCCCATTCCTGGGGCGCCACCGCCAGCTGGCGCGGATGAACCACGCTCAGGGCGCTCAGCAATCAGCGCTTCGGTGGTCAGAACGAGGCCTGCAATGGATGCAGCGTTCTGAACAGCGGAGCGGGTGACCTTTGCAGGATCGACGACACCGGCAGCCATGAGGTCTTCGTAGGTGTTGGTTGCTGCATTGTAGCCGAGGCCGCCTTCGCGAACCTTGGAGACAACAACAGAGCCTTCCTGACCAGCATTCTCAGCGATGGTGCGCAGTGGTGCTTCGAGAGCGCGTGCGATGATCGCTGCGCCAATCTTTTCATCACCAACGAACTCAAGTGCGTTGATGGCATCGATTGCCTTCAACAACGTGGTTCCGCCGCCTGGGACGATGCCTTCTTCAACCGCTGCACGGGTTGCAGAAAGTGCATCTTCGATACGCAGCTTCTTTTCCTTGAGCTCGGTTTCGGTTGCAGCGCCGACCTTGATGACAGCAACGCCACCGGCGAGCTTTGCAAGGCGCTCTTGGAGCTTTTCGCGATCGTAGTCAGAATCGGAGTTACCGATCTGAGCCTTGATCTGTGCGATACGTCCCTGGATTGCATCTGGTTCACCAGCACCCTCAACAATGACGGTGTCTTCTTTGGTGATGACGATGCGCTTTGCACGGCCAAAGTAGGAAAGGTCATCGAGGTTCTCGAGCTTGATGCCGAGGTCTTCGGTGATGAACTTGCCACCGGTGAGGATAGCGAGGTCTTCCATCATGGCCTTGCGGCGATCGCCAAAGCCAGGAGCCTTGACAGCAACCACATTCAGAATGCCACGAATCTTGTTGACAACCAGGGTTGCCAATGCTTCGCCATCAACATCTTCCGAAATGATGACCAGTGGGCGGCCAGCACGGGAGACAGTTTCAAGTGGCTTGATGAGGTCTGCGACAGCGGAGATCTTCTTCTCATAGAGGAAGATGTATGGCTCGTCGAGGACGGCTTCCATACGCTCAGCATCGGTGACCATATATGGGGAGATATAGCCCTTGTCGAACTGCATTCCTTCAACGAGCTCGAGCTCGGTCTGGGTGCCCTTGGACTCTTCAACCGTGATGACGCCATCCTTGCCGACTGCTTCCATCGCCTTAGCAACGAGCTCACCGATGGTGCGGTCGTTTGCCGAGATGGTTGCGACGTTGGTGATAGCCTCGGCACCTTCGACAGGAGTCGCGATACGGCGGATTTCAGCAACTGCAGCTTCTACAGCCTTGTCGATACCGCGCTTGATAACGGTTGGGTTAGAGCCTGCAGCAACGTTACGCATGCCTTCGCGGACGATGGCCTGTGCGAGAACGGTAGCTGTCGTGGTTCCATCACCAGCGACATCGTTGGTCTTGGATGCAACTTCGCGAACGAGCTGTGCGCCCATGTTCTCGAACTTGTCTTCGACTTCGATTTCCTTGGCAATTGTCACACCATCATTGACGATGGATGGGCTGCCAAACTTTTTCTCGAGGACTACATTGCGTCCCTTAGGGCCAAGGGTGACCTTGACGGCATCAGCGAGGATGTTGACGCCACGCTCTAGGGAGCGACGAGCGGTTTCATTGAACTGTAATTCTTTAGCTGCCATGATTAACCTTCCACAACTCCAAGAATGTCATCTTGGCGCATGATTAGGACATCGTGTCCGTCAACCTTGATTTCGGTTCCGCCGTACTTGGAATAAACGACCTTGTCGCCAACGTTCACTTCCATGAGGGCAATGGTGCCATTGTCGAGGGTCTTGCCTGGTCCAACTGCGATTACTTCACCGGTCTGTGGGCGCTCCTTGGCGCTATCCGGGAGAACGATACCACCGCTGGTCTTCTCTTCAGCATCGAGTGGCTTCACAACAATACGATCACCTAAAGGCTTAAGCATGTTTCTGATCTTCCTTTTCCAAAAGTCTCTTCCGCAGCCAGATTGGCACTCACGCCATCCGACTGCCAGCATGCAAATGTTACCGCTGCACGCAAGCGAGTTCAAGATGTTGATTTCTTAAACTTACGGGATTTTCGGAGGTTTTAACATGCTTGATTCAACAACACTATTCCAATGATTTACAGTCACGGAAATTTCCGCCACTCAGTTGGTTTTTAGTCCTCCTACGATGTGAAATCCGGACAATTCTTTGGGTACCGGATGCCCTTGAATATGGTCTACTGGATACATGTTGCACAACCAGACAGCACAGGAAATCGTCGTCCTCGTGGATGATGCCAACAACGTTTTAGGCACTGCTCCAAAGGCAACCGTCCATACGGATTCGACTCCCCTGCACCGTGCCTTTAGTTGTTTTTGCTTTCGCCGGGATGGCAAGCTCTTAACACAGCGCCGTGCACTTCACAAAATCACCTGGCCGGGCATCTGGGCGAACTCAGTCTGCGGCCACCCAGGACTGAACGAATCCAACGAATGCGCTGTTTACCGCCGGATGCGTCATGAGCTTGGTATTACGACAGCCGCGAAAATGTCCTGCATGGCACCGGACTTCCGCTACCAAGCGGAGCTCGATGGCATCGTCGAAAATGAGCTCTGCCCCGTCTTCGTCGCCATCATCGATCAGGATGCAACACCGAACCCGCAGGAAGTCGATGCATGTGCGTGGACTACATGGGCCGAATTCGTTTACCTGTGCCGCCATGTCCCGGGAGCCTACGCCCCGTGGACCATCCTCGAAGTTGAGGCACTTCTCGCGAACCCAGAGTTCATCAGAATGCTTACTACCCTCGGCGTGGATGCCCACAGCGAAGTACCACCTTCCGCGTAGCGGGCATCAATCGTACCCCTACAGATCGATAACCTTTGACAAAAAGCCATCCGATGCACGCAGCAGCGCATCGGCAGCCGACTTGTCCACGCCGCGCCGCGCCATCACGATGGCGGTCTTGACGCTTCCGTCAGCCGCATCGAGGAATGTCTGAGCAGCCGCGGGATCTGCGACCTGCCCGATATCCGCAACCAACCGCTGCGCACGCTTCACCAGCTTTGCATTTGAGCACTGCACATCGACCATGCGGTTGCCGTACGTCTTGCCAATACGTACCATCGCCCCTGTGCTCAACATATTGAGGATGAGTTTCTGCGCAGTCCCACTCTTCATCCGTGTGCTTCCCTGCAGCACTTCGGGGCCCACAACCGCCTCGATGGGTATATCGGCATCGGCGCAGAGCGGCGCGTTCTGACTATTCGCAATCCCAACAGTCGTCGCCCCACGGCGTTTTGCTTCCGCTAGGGCCGCGCGCACAAAGGGAGCCCCGCCACTTGCACTGATACCAACGACGACATCAACTGACTGAATGTCAGCATCCCGTATCGCCCGCTCACCGGCAGCGGCATCATCTTCGGCGCCTTCGATGGCACGGGTGAGGGCACGCTCGCCGCCAGCGATAATCCCAAAAACCATCTCAGGTGAAACAC
>CAIYBQ010000300.1 GCA_903924445.1 uncultured Armatimonadota bacterium
ATGAGCAGCCGTAAGAAGGTTGCCCGGCAGACAAGCATGCCATCGAGGGTCCCGGAGCGCCATTCATCCCGGATCTCGCTCATCCACGTGCTCACCTGCTCATACGCAACCGGTGTCAAATGGAGCCAGCGCCCACCAAAGCGGAAGTTGGAGTCAGGAGCGCTGTCAGCAAGCATCAGTGCCGAGAAGCCCGCCATCTTAGCCAAAATGTCCTGGGTCTGCTCATCAAACATTTCCGCCTGGAAATGAATCGTGTCAAACCAAAGGTCATCGCCGCCATCAAACCAGTGCTCCATCCCAGGCCACATCACAAACACATCCCCGCGGACAACCGAGTACGATTTGCCATCGATGAGGTGATTTCCCGAGCCGCGCCGCGCGACGTAGAGGGAGAAAAAGTCCCGGTGATGTCTGGTGATCGCACCTGCATCCCCCGCCACAACATCGGACAGGACGACCAGCTGTAAGCCGAGGCTGGCGCAGGTTCCGACAGCCTCACTTTGAAGGCTGGTGAAGTCATGGACGACGAGCTTATTGGATGGGGGTGATTCCAGATGCATTTCTATCCTTGTGATTCTCGATTTAGCCTAGCAAGTCCTACATTTGTTACCTAGTCGTAACCATCCCGGCGCACATCCAAAATATGGCAGAAAAACGCACATTTTCATCTGTACGTTGCTAGACACACACGTGTGTTTATAGCCGTCATCTGAAACTATTAACGAATTGTTTCTAACACATCCAATAAACCCCGGATACTGCTCTGGAAAAATGTTCCCTTTCGGGCGATATTTGTATTACACGGGCGCGTTTTGTGAGGTTCCAATGGCAGATTTTGAATATCGACAAAAGACATTTGCTCAGGATGACATCGCGGGCATGACGGATGCCCTCCACGAGGATGGCTTTGCGCTCATCCCGGGTGTGCTTTCTCCCGATGAGGTCAAGCGGACACGGGATGCAATCGATAATCTCACCGGCTTCGCATGGGATAAGCACCTGACCGGACCGACCGACCATTACAAAAATGTCTTCAACCGCGACAAGTGGTTTCTCGACCTCTGTGACCGCGAGCCGCTGATTGATCTTGCCGAATCGACGATGGGACAGGACTGCCATATCATCGGCGAATCCGCGTGGCGCAGCCGCCCTGGGCACAATGGCTGGACTCCGCATACAGACCGCACGTTCATCGATGTCCCTGAGGACCTCCTCCTTAACGGCACAGTTAAGCTGCCGATTTATCTCTGTACGGCGCACTATTATCTCGATGACCTTGATGTCTCCCTGGCCCCGACGTGGGTGATTCCGGGTTCGCATAAGTCGGGGCGTCCGCTTGTCTGGGGCAAGGAAACGAATCCTGAATGGCAGGGCAAGCAAATGGAGCCTGTCCTTTGCAAAGCCGGGGATGTGCTCTTCTTCCGTTCAGAGATCTGGCATACTGGCTCAGAAAACACATCGGATAAGACGCGCTACCTGCTGCAGGTGCACTATTCTCATAGATACATCGCGCAGCAGTTCTCACCCTTTATGCGCTTCCAGTTCGCTCCGCACATCTTGGAAAATGCGAATCCTCGCCAGCGGAGGCTTCTCGGAGACCACCGGCAAATGGCTTACGACTAGAAGTACTTTAGTTGGCGATGTTCAAAAACGGATTGACGCAGCGGTGATGTTCGCTTAGCATCTGACATAACCGTTCAAGAAAGACCTCACCCTCATGATTGACCTCAGTGGACAACACATCTTCATCGCCGGCGGTAGCCGCGGCATCGGTGCCGCAGCCGCTCGGATGGCCGCAAAGGCTGGCGCGGATGTCACCATCAACTACTTGTCCCACCGGGATGCAGCCGATAAAGTCGTCGCTGATATCGAAGCGATGGGCCGTCGTGGCTACGCCGTGCAGGGTGACATCAGCCAGGATGGCGTTGCGAAGACGATGATGGCGGATGCTGTTGCGCATCTCGGCAATATCACCGGACTTGTGGTGTCAGCTGGCGTCTTCGAAGCCGGCCCAATTGATGAGATGACTGCTGAGTTCTGGGACAAAACGATGGGCGTGAATGTCCGCGGAACCTTCCTCTGCGTTCAAGCGGCTGTTCCGTACATGCGCGACAATGGCAAAGGCAGCATTGTTATCTACACATCGACGGCTGGACAGCGTGGCTCCGCGGTCTACTCGGCCTACGCCACCAGCAAGGGTGCGCAGATCATGTTTATGCGCTCGATGGCGCTTGAGCTAGGTGCTGACAAAATCCGCTGTAACTGTGTCGCTCCTGCGTGGACCGAGACCGATATGGCTGCGCCAAGCCTGGATGCGCTTGGCCGCGAAGATGTTGCGAAGGGCTTTGTGCTTGGACGGATTGGCCTCCCAGATGACATCGCTGGCGCGACTGTTTATTTGTTGAGCCCACTCGCTCAGTTTGTGACAGGTATGACGTTGACGGTTGATGGCGGAATGGACATGCGCGGATAGATTTAGATATCCGTGAGTTGGTCTTGTATCTGAAGGAAGGATTTATTTTTTCTTTTTGATGTGGGAAAAGTTTGCTGTTTATTTGTTAAGC
>CAIYBQ010000301.1 GCA_903924445.1 uncultured Armatimonadota bacterium
CACCTGAGCACTGATTTCAGATAGGATGTCACGTACACGGACCAGGTTGGCATCCGTGTTTTCAAGCTTCCGCTCAGCCTCGCGTTTCCGCACACGATACTTTTTGATGCCCGCAGCTTCTTCAAAGAGCTCACGCCGGGTTTCCGGTTTGGCGCTTAGAATTGCATCGATTTCGGATTGACTAACAATGGCATAGGCACCACGGCCAACACCGGTATCGAAAAAGAGCTCAGCAATGTCCTTGAGCCGGCATGCCGTCTTGTTGATGAAATATTCAGATTCACCATCTCGGTAGACACGTCGCGTAACCGTGACTTCATTAAAGTCCAACGGAAGAAACCGGTCCTCATTGTCGACAGTTAGCGAGACTTCAGCCATTCCCATTGGCTTACGCTTTGATGAGCCGGCGAAGATTACATCTTGGTTGCGGGTCGCACGGACGGTACTTGCTTTTTGCTCACCAAGACACCAGACCAGCGCATCGAGGAGATTACTCTTACCGGAACCGTTGGGACCAACAATACACGTTACACCTGGAACAAACTCGATGACTGTTTTGTCAGCAAAGGTCTTGAATCCATGCAAAGTCAATCGTTTTAGGCGCATCCCGGATGCATTGTATGGAATCAAAACCAGTAAAACAAACAGGCTCCGATGATGTTTGTCATCGGAGCCTGTCATTTGAATGTTGAACCGACGTTATTGTCCGCGTCCACCCTCAACATTTGCTGGAGGAGGTTGATTCTCTCCACCAACGGCAGGTTGACCATCCTTCATTCCCTTGACGGGACCTGTTGCTCCTGGGCCGGTTCCATCAAGACTGCCAACAATGTTTTCCTTTTCAGGAGCCAATGTCTTTGTACCAACAAAGATTGCAGCGGCAATTGCCACTACAACTCCGATGGCCGCAAGGATCATTTTTTTCTTTTCATCCATGGCTTATTTGTATTGTCCATCGAAGTGAAGCAGGTTGCGGTTGGATCCACCTGCAGCTGCACGCGAAGCAACCGTTGCAGCGGTCCACGGCCAAGGCATCAAGGACTCAGGGGTCAGAGCCTTCGCATGTCCATCAGCAAAGAGGTAGTTGACCTTTGCCTGGTGCGCACCGAGGTTGATACGCATCGCGCCTGGCCTCGAAGAACACCAAGTTGCGGTAACCGTATTTGGCCAAGAAGGGAACTTTTGATTCGTGAGGTATTCGGCCCATCCAGCAGCTTCGTAGGTACGATAGCGCCAGTAAGCATACCCTTCTGTATAGGATGCAGTCGTCCAGAGCTCATAGGCGGAAACGGTATCAGCTGGTGCACCTACTGACGCGAGGTTCAACGATGCAGCCGTATCGTAGTAAGGATGCAAACCAAATGCAAACCACTGATCTGTGTTGCGGTAGTGCGTGAACGAATAGCTGATTGCTTTACCAAATGTTGCATCACAGTCATCACGCTGCATGCCATCACTTGGACACTTCCAAACATCATCGTTCTTGATGTAAGGCTTGAGAGCATCCTGAATGCCATAAGCCCACTTCCCAGGACCAAAGGATGCGAAGTTCAGGTTGTACAAACGAAGACGTGGGAATGTCTCATCGTAGTCCTGGACATACATCATTTCACTGATACCGAGCTGCTTCATGTTAGAAAGGCAGCTGGTTTGACGGGCTTTATCGCGGGCCTGGGCGAAGACCGGGAACAGGATAGCGGCGAGGATGGC
>CAIYBQ010000302.1 GCA_903924445.1 uncultured Armatimonadota bacterium
ACAAAGCTAAAGTGTCTGCGTTCAATGTCTGCAGTCACCGCCTGCATGAGGTCTTCCGCCTCTGCCTCACGGATTTCAACATCAGCATCCCGCGTCACCCGAAATGGATAAGCACCCGTTGCCACATATCCAGGGAAAAGTCTCCCGATGTGACTGGACACAACATCCTCCAGCCAGACGTACGTTGGTGCGACACGGTCTCCAACGGTTAGTAGCCGAGGGAGTGTAGCGGGAACCTTAACGCGGGCAAAGCGCTCCATACCGTCGTCATCAAGCGTGACTGCAAGATTTAAGGAGAGGCTCGAAATGTGCGGAAACGGATGCCCTGGGTCTACGGCAAGCGGTGTGAGAATCGGATAGATGTGGTCATCAAAGTACGATGACAGCGTTGCCTGTTCTTTCTCAGTAAGTCGGGCAACATCCATGACGCGAATGCCCTTACCCGCGAGCTCATGAATGAGCTGACGTCGGCATTGCTGCGCGCGGTCTACAAGTGTCGCAGTCTTTGACCCGATTTTTTCAAGCGCTTCGGCGGGTGTCAGGCCATCTGCTCCGCGATCCACCATCCCAGTCGAGCGTTGCGCCTGCAGTGCAGACACACGGATCATGAAAAACTCATCGAGGTTACTGCCAAAGATCGCAAGAAACTTAACCCGCTCCAACAATGGATGCCTTGTGTCAAAAGCCTCATCCAAAACACGGGAATTGAAGTCCAGCCACGACAGCTCGCGGTTCATGTACGGCATACGCACTACTGGTTCAAGTGCAACCTCGGCAACATCCAATGGGGTGTCCATACGGTAGTGTACCAAAGGGCATCCTGTGTGGTTCCCCACGTGCAACGGTAAACTATGCGTCGATATGAGCCTCATTACAATTTCCGACCTGACGATGGAATACGGCCCGGACACGATTCTTGAAAACGTTTCCCTCTCGGTCGCACGAGGCGAACGGATTGGGATTGTTGGCCGAAATGGAGGCGGAAAGACCACGCTCCTGAAGGCAATCCTTGGTATCGAACAGCCTGCAAGCGGCAACATTCACATCGCCAAAGGAATCCGCATCGGATACTTGTCCCAGATTCAGTCCATTGATGAATCTCAAACGGTAATCCAGGCGGCGGAGGTTGCACTTTCGGCGGTGGCGGATGCGGAGACTGAGCTACGAAATGCGGAACAAGCCCTCGCAGAAAATCCAACCGACGAGGAGCTGACAGAGGCACTCGGGGCCGCTCAGGACCGCCATCAGTATCTCGGAGGGCATTTTGCCCTTGATGGGCTGCACGCATCCCTGAAAGCCCTCGGTTTCCCGGAATCAACATGGGACAAACAGGTTTCAGTGCTTTCCGGGGGTGAAAAGACCCGCCTTGCGATGGCCCGTTTGCTTGCGACGAGTCCTGAGGTCCTTATTCTGGATGAACCCACAAACCACTTGGACATCAAGGCCATTGAATGGCTTGAGAACTTCCTCGTACAGGTTCCCGGAGCCGTCCTCGTTGTCAGCCACGACCGCCGCTTCCTAGACCGTGTCACCAAGGCAACGTGGGAAGTAGATGTGCACCGCGTTACCGTTTATGGATGTGCGTACAGCGAGTATCGCAAGCGCCGGGATGCAGAGCGTCAGCAACAGCTGGATGAGTACCTCAAACAGCAAGCTCATATTCAAAAAACCGAAGAGTACATTCGGCGTAACAAGGCTGGTCAGAATACACGAAACGCGATGGGCCGTCAGAAGGTTTTGAATCGCTTAGACCGGATCGACCGTCCGATGGACGATGGCGCGATGATGCGGGCAGCTGTTGGCGATGCTGGTCGTAGCGGCTTGGATGTCGTTGTTGCACAGAACCTCTGCAAGAGCTTTGGCGACCGGACGATTGTGCGGAATGCAAACTTTACCCTTCGACGTGGCGACCGTGTCGGCGTTGTTGGTCCCAATGGTGCAGGGAAGACTACGCTGATTAATATGCTTATCGGGGACGATGAAATTGACTCTGGCCATATCCGAACCGGCCACGGCGTCAAGGTTGCACACCATAAACAGGAACAGGATGACTTCGGGGATGATGAATCTCTCCTCGATGCGTTTTACGATCGTGCTGGTTTAACGATTGCAGAGTGCCGGACACATTTGGCGAAGTTTCTCTTTACCGGTGAGGATGTCTTTAAGCCGGTCTCAGGACTTTCCGGAGGCGAGCGTGCAAAGCTTGCGATGTCATTGATGGTATTGTCGCCTGCGAATCTCCTAATATTGGATGAACCTACGAACCACTTGGATGTTTTTTCTTGTGATGCACTTGCGCAGTCACTGGCGCGCTTTGCTGGCACATTGCTTGTCATCAGCCACGACCGTAGCCTTCTGGATGAAACGACCAATAAGACGCTGTACTTTGATGGAACGGGAAATGTAGCGCTGTACGATATGCCGTATTCTGCGTGGCGTGAATCAGTCGCAGCGGCCGAGGCACAGCCAGCCCGGAAGAAAGTGACCGACCAAGTTGCTCAGCAGCCAGCACAAAGTGCGCTGCAGCGGAGCCGCGACAAGCGAAAGTTACAATCAAAGCTGGAATCACTGGAAGCAAAGATTGCAGAAACAGAAACGCAGCTGGCAACGATTGAGGGGCGGTTATCGGCTCCAGCAAGCCCGGACAGTGCAATCGCCGATGCAAAGCTGTACGAGGAAACTGGAAAAGCATTAGAGGAGCTGATGACAGAGTGGGAGCTAATGGCCGGTCAAATAGATGCGGTAGAGTAAACGCCGCGGAGTCGCATAGCCAAACAGTTACGAGACCAGCCCTACAAACACGCTCTACTTGAGTCTCTCGACGAAGTTGCCAATCCGTATGATGGCCTCCTCCAGAAGCTTTGGTGCCGTTGCGTAGCAACAACGAACGTGCCCTGTACCACCGGGGCCAAAGACATCACCAGGGACAACAAGAACACGTTCTTCCTGAAGAAGTCGCTCCGCAAATGTTGATGCATCAAGTCCGGTGTGCTCAACATTCGGGAATGCGTAGAAGGCCCCACCTGGAAGCTCACAAGGAACACCAACCCGGTTTAGTCCAGCCACAAACATCCGCCTGCGCCGATCATAGTCCTCAACCATGTCAGTAACATCCCGTTCGCCATTCCGGATAGCTTCCAAGGCAGCGATCTGCGATGTAATCGGTGCGCACAGCATGGTGTATTGATGGATCTTCATCATCGCTTCAACGATTGGCGCCGGAGCACACACGTAACCCACACGCCATCCAGTCATCGCATAGGCTTTACTAAAGCCGTTCAGAAGGATTGTCCGCTCTTTAGCACCTGCAAGGGACGGTACACAGACGTGCGGCGCATCATAGGACAAGCGGTCGTAAATTTCATCAGAGAGGATGTAAAGGTCGTTTGCGCAGGCAACGTCTACGACATTCTGAAGTTCCCGACGCCCCATTACAGCACCCGTTGGGTTTGTTGGATAGCTGAGAAGGATAGCCTTGGTCTTTGGCGTGATGTACGTTGACAGGTTTTCTGCTTGGACTTTAAAGCCATCCACCGCGCGGGTAGGTACTGCTACCGGGATTCCTCCCGCGAACAACACACAAGGCGCATAGGAGACATAGCATGGCTCTGGAACCAGAACCTCATCGCCGGGATTTAGAATCGCCCGAAACGCTGCATCGAGTCCTTCAGAAACGCCTACGGTAACAAGAACCTCACTACGATGACAATAGCTAACGCCATAACGGCCTGCGATCTGTTGAGCGATGGCATCCCGGAGCTCCAAGAGACCATAGTTACTTGTATAGGTTGTACGGCCCTGTTCAAGGCTATGAATGGCTGCTTCCCGGACTCTCCAGGGTGTAACGAAATCCGGTTCGCCAACACCGAGGGAGATAACATCATCCAGCTCTGCGACAAGGTCAAAGAACTTTCGGATACCAGATGCAGGCAGATTTGCGACAGTCGTAGATAGACTTTTCAAGGAGCTACCGCCAAGCGCTCATCTTTACCAGGTCGTGCAAATGCATCCCCTTCTTGTTTATAACACTTGAGGACAAAGCGAGTCGCAGTTCCGCGAACACCATCAATTGTTGCCAGGCGTTCAGCGACAAAACTGGCTACTTCCTGCATTGTTTGCCCGCGAACCACGACACGGAGATCTTGCGACCCGGTCACCAAGTGTACGCTGACGACTTCGGGAAACTGCCTGATACGGTCCGCAATGCGGTCATAACCGTAGCCACGTTCAGGTTGAACGGCAAGATCAATAAAGCTCTCGACAGCGGGCGCCGTTACGACATCCCACTTGATACGCGTACGGTATCCAGCAATGACGCCAAGTGCTTCCAAACGTGCACGCATTTCAACGACAGATTCCTCATCACAGCCAAGCATGGTGGCAAGTTGACTATCGGAGAGGCGGGCATTGCCCTCGATGCTCTTGAGGAACTGATGATCAACTTCAGAAACGGTTACTGACATTACCTACAACCCCAGCTCATCCATCAGCGTTGGAAGGAACTTCGTAGAAATGGCATTTGTCCGGTAGCGATCATCTTCAAGAATGGTTTTCAAAAAGGACACGTTTGTTGGCAAGCCTTCTACCGTAACTTCGGACAGTGCGCATTCCATCCGGATGATGGCTTCTTCGCGGGTTGGTGCCCAAACGATGAGTTTGGCTAGATTGGAGTCATAGTATGGAGGCACGGTATAGCCGGAGTAACACTGTGAATCCACCCGGATACCCAAACCACCCGGCATGATGAAGCTTGCCATTTTTCCCGCACTGGGTGCGAAACCCTTAGATGGATTTTGGGCAGTTACGCGGCACTCAATGGAGTGTCCGTTCCAGTTGACTTCATCTTGCGCAATGGTCAAGGTCTCGCCTGCAGCTATTCGAATCTGCCACTTTACGAGGTCGATACCCGTAACAGCCTCTGTAACTGGGTGTTCCACTTGAATACGGGTGTTCATTTCCATGAAGTAGAACTCGCCGTTTGGCGTGTAGATGAACTCTACGGTACCGGCATTTGTGTAGCCGACAGCCTTGGCTGCACGAACAGCGGCATCCCCCATTGCAAAGCGCTGCTCTGGTGTGAGGGACACACTTGGAGCTTCCTCCACAACCTTTTGGTGACGAACCGTTTGGACAGTGCACTCACGTTCGCCAAGGTGGATGACGTTTCCATGTTCATCGGCAAGAATTTGCACCTCGATATGGCGCATGTCCGTGATGTACTTCTCGAGATATACCCCTGCATTACCAAAGGCAGCTTCTGCTTCCGCCTGTGCGACTTTGAGACCTTTGAGGAGTTCTTCTTCAGACCACGCGACGCGAATCCCGCGACCGCCGCCACCAGCCGTAGCCTTTACCACCACGGGATAGCCAATAGCCCCTGCGATGCGGCGCGCATCTTCATCGGATGTCAAAAGACCATCGGACCCGGGAACTGTAGGAACACCGGCAGCAAGCGCGGTTTCCCTTGCGGTTGCTTTATCGCCCATTTGCTCAATGGCCGCGACGGGTGGACCAATGAATTTAACTCCAATGGCATTGCAGATTTCCGCAAAGCTCGCCATTTCGGACAGGAAGCCATAGCCGGGATGAACGGCATCAGCCCCGGTGTTGCGTGCTGCAGCAACAATATTTGGGATATTGAGGTAGGAGTCCTTGCTCGCAGCAGGACCTACACAAACGGCTTCATCGGCTAGTCGAACGTGGAGCGAGTCAGCATCGGCATCAGAATGTATCGCCACCGTTGCGACACCCAATTCTCTACAGGCCCTGATAACACGGACAGCTATCTCACCACGGTTGGCAATTAAAACTTTCTTAAACATCAATGTACCGTCAATCTCCATCAAGGATTCGTGGTGGATATGAAACCTGCAGATTGACTCACAATCCCTGTCGCGGCATCATAATTCAGAGGAGCTTTTGTGTTGGGATCGACAATCATTTGTTCGGTCACCCCATATGGCTTGAGCTCAGCAAGCGTAGCGGGAAGCTGCTCATCATGGTCCATTTTGTACATGGTGATCGCTTGTTGAATCTGTGAAATGTATTCATTTCCGGCCGTGATGCGGGCTCGTTGCGTGGGTGTTGGAACCTTGCGACCTGCCGCATCAACGCCGCCACCACCAGAGACATATCGAACCACAAACACGGCAAGAACTGCGATGATCGCGATTGTGATCAGCGTCCCGACAAGTGTAAACCCACGTCTCAATTCGATTTGCTTTCCAAAAGATCGAACAAGGCTTGACCATATTCAACCGGTTGTCCGGATGCGACATGGACAGCAGAGACAACACCGGTTACTGACGAGACAATGGCATTGGTAATGCCAACCGTGTCGATTGCTCCAAGCGAGCGTGTGCCATCTACAACATCGCCAACTTCAAATGCAGGTTCAGTCGGCACAAAGACACCAACACTCTGAGCGGTCACTTGATAAACAGCATCCGTTTCACTGGGTTGGTCCACGCGATCCAAAGTAACATCATGCGTAGCATCTGCAACTGCTATGTTCCTTCGTAAACGAACATGAACTCCATCAGCGATGATTTCGAGCTCTGTCATTTGCGGCTGAGACGTCATCGCGGCTGCGTAAGCTTCAATCAAACTTGTATCCATCGTTACCACTTCTTCTCAAATATGGCCCATTCCAGAACATGGATGATCTTAGCAACGACCATGATTGACCCTGCCAGGACGAATGCCCATACCGCGCCTTCATTGGGCTTTACAACCTTGATGGCGGTTGTAGGATCTCCGGTAAACGCAAAGCGCCGAATGGTCATCTCGATCACATTCATCACGTTGCCAACAGAATCACGCATCTCGTAGCCTAGAAAAGCGCAAAGGCCAATCGACAAAACCATCACAACCGGCAGCAGGACCTTGTACTTTTCACGTTGATGCTCGTTGTAAATGATGCAGTTGCGGCATCGTTCAACTTTCTGCTCATTTGAGAGAAAGGCAACCTTTTTCGTCGTACTGTTTGCGTAATTCTGAGACTCGTTTGGAGCCATCTCAAGAACGGTCCCACGGGACTTTTTTGTTGCAGTGTTGACAAGTTCCTCATCACAGTAGCAACCTCGACGACGTTGCCAGCAGGTATCTTTTGCCTGAAAGATCGGACAGTGTGTGCGAATGTAATCCCTGCAGTACGCGCCTTCCCAGCACTTCCCGATTAGTGACATCCGTACTGGACGTTCTTCTCTTTTGGCATCATTACCAAACTGCAAATCTGATGCTACTTTGCTTTGGCGTTCAAGTGATCGAATGAGCCGGACGACTAAGTCACGAACAACCAAAATGAAAGCTATCAGTCCTGGCGCAAGTGCAGCGACTGGAAACTTCACAACGGTCATCCGCATCGCTACAGAGGGTTCTCCCCCCATGCTAGCAAAAGCCATCGGGACGCCGAAGTACAACGCTGCTGCGAGTAACGCAATCACGTAGCCGGCGGTTTCTTCATACCAGAACAGGACCAGTGAGCAGATTGACCCAACAACTGCAGCGGCAAGCATCGCGTTACCCGCGAGGTTGATGTTACCTATCATTGTAATTTGGCGCGCTCGGTCCCAGGATGCAAAGTCCCCCAGACCGAAAAACACGCCATACAAGAGATATGCAGTGGAAAGACCAAATACAACGATGCAAATATGAAAGACATTGTTTGCAATCCCAAGCATCACAGGGGTGGCTGCACCGGTCCGGTTATACTCCTCGTGGTCCATGATCTTCCTACTTTACGCGTTCAAGGTAAGTATCAGTACGTGTATCAACCCGTACTTTATCCCCTTGATTTACGAAAAATGGAACACGGATGACAGCACCCGTTTCGAGTGTGGCAGGTTTACTGCCTCCCGATGCGGTGTCACCGCGGAAACCTGGATCAGTCTCGGTGATAATGAGTTCCATGAAGTCAGGAGATGTAACCTGTACGATCTCATCCTTGAAAATGATGACCTGAACTTCAGTGTTCTCTTTAAGGTACTTTTCCTTATCCCCAATGAGCTTTCGGTCAACAGTGACCTGCTCAAAAGTTTCCATGTCCATTAAGTTGAAGTCTGCACCATCGGAGTAAAGAAACTGCATCACCTTGCGATCAAGGCGCGCAGGTTCAATCTTTTCTCCGGCGTTCCAAGTTCGATCAAGTGTCGCACCGGTCCGCAGGTTCTTCATCTTTGAGCGTACGAACGCTCCGCCTTTGCCTGGCTTGACATGTTGAAACTCAACAATGGTGTAGATGTCATTGTTGTAGAAAATAGACAAGCCGTTTCGAAAATCTCCAGTATCCATACGGGCAGATTATAGCACGATAAAGAAAACCCCCGGTCCATATGAACCGGGGGTTTGGCTTTAGGCTGCGCAAGCGCAGTTCAGGTTAGAACTTAACCGAGAACTGGGTTGCAACAACTCCACCCTTCTGGATGTCAGCTGTGCCATCGTTGTACGAAACAACTTGGTACAGAAGACGGAAGGTAGAAGTAGCGCTAAGGGTCTTTGCATAAGCATAGTTCGTGAAGGTCTCACGTCCCTTGAGTGCGCCTGCATCCGTGTACTTGGTAACTTCCTGGGAAACGGTGAAGTCAGATGTTGAACCAAGCTTGTAGGTGAAACCTGCCTTGGTGTTCTCGGACTTCTGATCCTTGGTGTTGCCACCCTTGTCAGTACCGGTGTAGTTCTGCGTTGCCAACATAACGCTCAACTTGGATGTTGGGGTCCAGTTCCAGGATCCGTAACCACCCTTGATGTCGGTTGGGTTGACGTTGGTTCCCATACGGCCCCAGCTACCTGGTGCTCCGAAGAGAGGCTCAACTTCCTTGTAACCACCGGACAGGGTCCAGGAGCCGTTGGAAAGTTTTGTGTGAACGTTGTAGGCGGAGTTGTCGCGAACGTTAACGTTTGCGCCACCCAAGCGGGTGTTGGACTCAGCGTACTCACCGTAGACATCAAGGCCAAAGATCTTGATCTTAGCATCAGCGCCGTAGACGTTGACCTGATCGAAGTCGCCATTGGACTGTCCAGCAGCCAGAACGGTGCTAACACCAACTGGGATGCTGAAGAGCTTGAAGCCTGCACGTCCACCAGCTACACGGCTAACCGTGATGCCAGTCGAGTTTGGGGAACCGATTTGGTCTGCACGGTCAAACGTGTAAGGTGCCTGCAAACCAGCCTTGATACCGGTGGAGAGTGTTGCATCGCCAGCATTGATCAGGGAGGAGTTCGCGATTGGGTCTGTCTTACCAGCCAGGGCTGTGATGGAGAATGGACCAACCTTGAAGGATGCATTCAAACCATCAACAAGGTAGTTACCGTTGTCGGTCTTGTTGTTGTTGAAGTATGCATCAACATCGTATGCCTTGAAGGTCAGAGCAGACATTTGGCTTGGAACACGTCCGATGTTTGCTGCAACCGTACCGAGCACAGGGATGCTCTGCTTGGTGGAGTAAACAGCCTTGTAGATGGTGTTGCCCTGCGTTGCAGAACCAGCTGCGTACTGAGCAATGGAGCCCAGGGATGGCAGGTAGTTACCAAAGTTGAGGGTTACATCAACGGAAGGTGCGGTGATGTTGACATCGAGGTCATGGCGAACGGTGCTCGTACCAAGAACCGTTGAACCAGCAGCGATTGCAGCGCTGTTGTAATCCAGCGCACCAAGGCCATTGGATCCAAAGTCACCACGAACGTATGCATTGAATGCACCGGAGATCTTGACAGCATTCTTATGCGCTGCTTCAAGAGCTGCAATGCGCTTCTCATGATTGTCAAGGGACTTCTTTGCCTTGTCGACATCCACACCGAGGGTGGTGAGTTCAGTCTGGAACTCAGCAACCATCTTGCGGATCAAGTCGATGTCAGACTGCTTTGCAAGTCCGGACATGTCAACCTTGGTAGGTGCAGGGATATCAGACTTCTTTGCGTAGCCGCCAAGGAGGTCCTGGACTTGGTCCATGGAAACTCCAGGCTTGACTTCAGTAGGAGCTGGTAGTGGAGCCTTGACGTAGCGCTCGTCCATACCGCGAACGATACGGTCGACAACGACTGCCAATTCGTAGCGGGTCAGGGAACGCTTGCCAGCGAACTTGCCATCGGTATCGCCGATGAAAACCTTGTCCTTGGCCAAACGCTCGATTGCCTGGTATGCCCAGTGATCGTTTGGAACATCCTTGAATGGACCATCCTGTGCAAAGACAGGTGCAATGCCAATACCAGCAAGCGTCACTGCGAGTGCGCCGATGGTCATCGTCATATTCTTCATATTTTTCCTCGAATACATCGCGTAATTGGAGTTACACAACGGGTTCTAGAACAGATGCATCGCGTACACTGACCACCCACAGGTAGTTTCCATGTTGCCTTCCGCAGGTATTAGCTGATGTCGCACAACGCTGTCGTTCAGTAACCAATACATATGATAACCGAAAGTCGTATGAGTTTCAGAAAAATTTAGAATTTAATACGAGA
>CAIYBQ010000303.1 GCA_903924445.1 uncultured Armatimonadota bacterium
AACAAGAAGGTAAAGGTCCCCAGTTCACCGGTCGCACGTCCGTCTTCTGCATGTGATCCAAGCTATCTTTTACATGGGCTCATGAGCTGCCCTTATTGTGAAAACAATGGCAACTGCGGATGTGTCTACACCCAAGGTACAGCTGGGAAATCAGGCACGAGGTACTACTTATGCCAATACCACAACAAGTACCGGACTCCGTGCCCTGTGGGCCGTCTGAATGCCGATGTAATGGAGTATTCGGTGCTCACAGCTATCCACCGTGCTAGCCAGCATAAGACCGTTATGCACAAGATGATTGCTGATAGCAATACTTGGGCTAAGGCTCCTGATTCGCTTCATGATGAGATCACGGCCATACAAAAGCGGCTCAAGGAAGTCAATGCTTCCATTGACAACATTGTCAAGTTTATTGAGACTGGTGGTTTTAGCGAAACGCTTGCATCGAGATTGAATACACTGGAAGCAACCAAAGCAAGCTATACACAGAAGGCATCTGAAGTACGCCTGGCGATTGCCAATGCGTCGAAGAAACGACCAACAGCTGAGATGGTTCAGCAGTGTTGGGGGAGAGCTACAGAAGCGTGGCCTCGGTTAAATGACAAACAGCGCTCAACAATATTGAGCGCTGTCGTAAAACACGTTTCGGTTACATCTAAGTCATCTGTGGTTGCCACCTTAGCAACTTCACCACATTTCACCGATAGAATGTTAGCACCGAACAGTATTATGGGTGCGGGGGAAGGACTCGAACCTCCGACCTTTGGGTTATGAGCCCAACGAGCTACCAGCTGCTCCACCCCGCGTCACAAAGAGTATGTTACGTCCTAAACCCCTCAAAGTCAATCGAAACTGGGAAAGTATTAAGGAATCGTTGTGACAATACGCTTACAGGGATGCAAAAGCCTCGGTGATGTCGCGATTGTTGTGAAACGGCTGTATTTACCCTGACGGATAGCCTCTTGCCGCTCATCTTCTTTGTCCGAAATTTCCTGAACTTCAGCTTCTGAAAGGCCAGTTCCACGCAGCTGCTCACGCGTTAGCGCCAAGTCTTCAATGATCGGACGGCGAACTTTACCCAGATACACCTTTGGACCATAGACGCCCGCATCTTCGATTGCCTTACCACGCTCATCCCACTCCGGAATCAATGCATGGGCGGGCATCGAGAAGTGGTCGAACACCCACTTGATGTCCTTAGCTGTGCCTTCTGGGTCCAGCTCCATAAACGCCTTGACTCCCTTGCGGAAGAAGTTATAGTGCGCAGATTCATCGGCTGCCACCCATCGTAAAACACGGGCTAGGCAGACATCCCCTTCAGACTCAGCACGCTCACGCAGGTTGTTGTAGTTAACACCCGTCGCGAGCTCCTGAATCATTGTGTAACAAATCATCTGGCGCGGTGAGTCAAATGGCAATTTCCATTCGCCACCAAGCAGGCTTCGCTCGAACTCAGCCATTTGATCTTCTGTTCGTTTACCAGAGCGCTCAAGCCACATGTCCAACACAATGCTGTGCTTTGATTCCTCATAGCCCCAGTTTGCTTGGAACAACGCACGTCCACGGGATTTACGCACCAAGTCCGTAATCTTGTGCGTGTAGTCTGGAAGAAACATCTCGACCGCAGAAAACGATTCGACAATTAATGCTGTCGTCTCGGAGGCATTCGATGTGATTTCTGCCCAGGGGATATCACTGTCTACGCACCAGCGACGACGGGATTCTGCAGTCTTGAAATAACGCAAATAGGAGTCATAAAAGAAATCCTCAATCTGCGCATCCACGCTAGCTGTCGTTATCGTGAGCGGCTCGTCCGGCCAGTCAGAACGGCCCTGTGTCAGCTGGGTCTGTATGACCTGATCTTCAGTTTTGGTGTCCATTGAACGTATCCTACATCCGAGAAGAAAGTGATGTATGGGACCAAAGACCCATTCTGTTGCCAGCATACATCGAATCTGCCATTTGACGGGTTACCCCTGTGTTTACCTTATGCTTGCTCAGTTTCACGCAGCTCAATACGTACGGCATGACGCTGAAAAAATGTACCCGCAATCATCAGAATCAGTGTCCCAATGAAGATGGCCTTGTAACCCGTGTACTGGACCAAATAAAGCCCCAATGCCGGCGCCGTTACGCCACGGATTCCAAGTAAAAGTGAATGAAGCGCCTGATACTGCGCAGCTTTTCCACGTTCTGCATAGCGCAAAATGCTCGCCATATACGCAAGCTCCACACCTGCAAAACCGAAGCCACTGAGCGCCGATGCAATAATCAATAACGGCATCGAAGCACCAAACAGATAGCAGACACCCACACCCACAATACAGTAAATAGACCAGAGGACGCTTTTGGCAGCCCCGTAGTGATCCACAAGCCTGCCCCAGACAAATGCGCCCACAATACTCGCCATGCTCGCGACGTTTGACAGCGTTGCCAAATCTGTGTTCGTAACCTTGACAACATCCACTTGGTACAAGGCATAAAGCGGCCCTGCCATCAAGTTACCAAACCCGTAAACCGTTACACTTGCAGCAAACCATCGGTAACCCGTAGGCAGTCGCAATAGCTCAAGACTCTCCCGCCAAGCTTGCATCGGGGATGACCGGACAGGTTGCGGTGAACTAACTTGCTGAATACCAGGAAGTGTTCTAACTTTGGCAAATGCGATGACACTAAAGACGCCAATGATTCCCGCGATTGGAAAGATGAAGCGATAGGAATATCCCGCATCCAGTAAGCGGCCCGCAGCCTGTGCTGCAAGAAATGCTGCAATCTGAGCTCCAACACGCACATATCCCATAAGCCTGCCACGGGCATGATCTGGATAGATATCCTTCATTAGTGATGTGTAAGCAGGGGATGAGAATGCGCCCATGAGCTGGAGTGCACTCAGCATCAGGACAAACGGCATCGGTGTTGATATCCAAATCATGCCGACAAGGAGTAATCTGGATGGCACAATGCTTCCAAGGACAAAGGGCATTTTGGCTTTGCCCTCCATATGTTGTGCCCATATAGGCGCGATGAGATTGCCCAGAAAGGGAGCCGCACTAAGAATGGCGAGCATTGTCTGCGTTGCACCAAGCTCATTACGCGCTACGCGGGTGATGAACGGAAAGATCATCCCCATAAACATCCCGCCGAGGATGCCCGCGATGACATCCCAGTGAACCGATACCCAAGCATTCCGCGGGACACCGAGACTGCGACGAACCGCTTTTCGTACCTTAAGTCGCGCCCTCGTTCGTCTCTTCACACGCTCAGTTTATCCCGGGAGAGATAGCGCAAGGCATGTTGCCACGGATTCTACAGACATTTGCCGTAGTGCCTGAATCTGTTGCCTACGGGGTAACGCATCAAAGCCGTCGATGGCTGAGAAATCTATTCGCGTACCAACTTTGATGGTTGCATTTCGCTTCAGACGCGTTCTCACTTGCCCAAAGACCTCAATTTCAAAGTGCCTTATCAGCTCATAAGCGTGATCCTGATTGCCATCAGATGTGGTATATCCATCCTCAATGGCAAGCCAGTTTTGAAGACGGTCGATATCGGCTTGCAGTGCGAGGGCACGCTGACGGCGCTGCTGGGCTAAGCGTTTGTCAAAAATAGTTTCGGGAGAAGAATGATCATCAATTGCATCCTCGATGATATTCGCACTGAACCTCATCAAATCGTGCAAATCTCCATGCTCTGGAATGGACCTACCCGTAGCGGCGTGAATACGCTGCAGCACGGCCGTTTGTAGCCTGCCGATACGTTCCTGCGTCGTGATTTCCTGTTTTGAAGACAAACCATATTCAAGCTCAAGCCTTGAGATGACGATGAACGCAAGAGACCTCAAATTGATGATCAGATCATCTGAGCACTCAGCTCCTGTAGCGGAGCATAGCGCAATGGATGCCTGTAAGAGTGCGCTACGTTGATCTGATGTAAGCATGTAGCGCAGTCCTAATGGGACAATTCCAATCGGATTCTTTCCAGAGGCGATCCGTTTTTCGGATGCCAGTAACAACAGCTGGAAAATCCCATCGTGAAATGGCAGAAGCTTGTCATTGAATGCACCAACTTCGCCTTCTGGGAACACAACGATATGTGCATCATCGTTCACCCACAGGTTTATAGTGTGTCGAAAGGATTCCCGGTCTACTGTGCCACGCACGATCGAAAAGGCACCAATTCTCTGCGCCGCCCATCCCCATGCCCCGCGTAATCCATCGAAACCCTCCCGGCAGGCAAGGTAGTTGAAGCGAAGTCCCACCGATGACCCCAGAGTACGCACAAGGATTGGATCCATGTCTGTCGGGTGGTTTGCAACAATCAAAGCTGGGCTTTTGAGCTGCTCAGAAAGAGCTGTACGCGTGTCACTGTCAATGGAAATAGTGTTGATGCCAGCAACATGCTTTGCGAGTGGCATCAGGAAGTCCATCGCATACTCGGTCAGAGGGCTTTCGATATTTGGGAGAAAGTTGGTGTTCATAAGCTGAATCGTGGTTCAGGAAATAAAACAAAGGGTTTAGAAAACTTGTCGTACGCCGGTTTCATCCAAGAAAAACAGGGGAGGCTTTGCGGCTGCACTTACATCGATGAAAGTTCCACTCGTCTTCTTCAACAGGGTTGTGTCCAAGTCATCTGATTGGCCCTCAACAATAAAGTAACCTCCGCCAGTGGCTTGAAGGAGCTCTGCCAGAAGCTCATCACTACTCGAGACGCGCGGTAAGACAACGATATCGCATTTGAGCTGCTGTGACGAAACCCCCAGTAGGAGGGCTTTTTGCCCTGAGAGTCCAATACCGCCAAGGTGAAGGAGAGAAAAAATTGGGGTGCTAAGACGAACGACAACTGAGTTGTTTCCGGCAGATGGGCGTCCGCTAATGCGTGCAACCGGTGGTGAAAGGACATCAATATGGAGGTCACCAAGCTGCATTCTGTCTCCGCGATGCACAATGGTCATCGGAATCCCGGCACCCTTTATTGACTCCATCGCTTGTCCATTATGTCGGTTTATCGGCGCGACCGAGCTTACCCAAACGTGCCGGATACGGTATCGACTTTGAAGGCTACTAAAGCCTGCAGTTACATCCGAATAAGGATGCGGGAGAATCACAAGGTCTATTGTGGTGATGCCATACGCATCAAGACTTTCGATCAGTTTTCGGGCATCCGATTCGGCTCCCGTTCCGATAACGACGACCTGGCCGTCCGAACAGCGTAACCAGCTTGCTGAGCCTGTTGTGCCGCCGGAGAGAACAAAGGCCGATGTCCTCACCGGAATCGCTTGTCGGTTCCGCTTGGTTCGTGAAAGGACAAACCAAACTGCAAGTGCTACCATCAGGATTCCAACGAAAACAAGCGCAACCGCAAGGCGTGCCCCGCGCATGTCAGGAATCCAACTGGTCGGTTTTAATGTGATACGAGAGAACAGCCAGTTCCTGTGTAAAGCTAACATTGCGAACGGTTACACCGGCAGGTACTTTGAGCACAGCAGGCGCGAAGTTTAGTATCGCCCTAATGCCAGTTTGATAGGCTAGGTCAAAGGTTTGTTGCGCAGCAAGTCCCGGTACAGCAAGGATGGCAATGCGTGGATTTAGCCGTGCACATTCCGTAAGGAGATCACTGAGAGCATAGACCGGGACTCCCTGCACGGTACGTCCACATTTTTTAGGATCGATGTCAAAGGCGGCAACCACTTCAAACCGTTGCTCTGTGAGGCCGGGGTAGGACAAGAGGGCGGCACCCAGATTTCCAAGCCCAATCAAAATGACTGGTTGCGTCTCGTGAAGCTGCAATATTCGAGAGATACGACCTTGAAGTTCTGAAATGACATATCCAACGCCAGGCTTGCCAAACTCACCAAAGTAGCTGAGATCTTTGCGAAACTGTGCAGCTGAAACTGCGGTCGCTGACTCGACATGTGCCGACGATATAGTTGTCAGGCCACTTGCTGCAGCACTGTAGAGAAACTGAAGATACGTGGACAGGCGCTCAACCGTGGGTTCTGGTACCCGTAACGGTGTCGGCGATGTCCGTCCATCAACTCCAGTTTCTGGCATGGCTTATTATACGGGTTCGTCCAGATCATCGTCATTGCTTGATGCCAGTGGCTCATCGAGCAGGTCATCATCCACATATTCAAATTCAAGATGCCTGATGCGGATGTTATCGCCATCCTGAGCACCAGCTTCTTTCAGCTTCTTGAAGAGACCCCAACGCTCCATCGAACGCTGTAAACGCCGCACCATGAAGTCATTACTCATGTCAGTCATGGAAACTCTACGTTCTATGCCATGCCCTGTCACTACGTATGTGCGTGTTTTATCATCATAGTTGATGGCAAACTGCCGCGGGTCATCATTGTCCTTATCACGCGTTGTGATTCGAACCGTACCCGTAGCAGCGGACAGCTGTTTCGGTAATGCTTCGAGTTTTGACCAGACAAGCTTCATCAGCTCATCGAGGCCCATACGCGTTGGAGCACTAATAATCAGCGTTTCAGGCGAAATGGTCTGGTAGTGCTCAAGCAGTTCCTGCTTGTAGGCCTCATCAAACACAAGGTCTGCTCGCGAGAGGACGATGATTTCCGGGAGGGCAGCAAGGTCTGCACTAAAGTTTGCGAGCTCGGCCCGGATGACAGCATAGTCATCTTTAGGCTCGCGTCCTGAGTACTCACTGATGTCAATCATGTGGATCAACAGTCTGGTACGTTCGAGGTGCTTTAGAAACTGAATGCCAAGTCCTGCACCTTCGCTTGCATTTTCGATAAGCCCAGGGACATCGGCGATAACGAAGGAACGGCTATGGTCCAGCGCTACGACTCCCAGATTGGGTACCAATGTCGTAAATGGGTAGTCGGCAATTTTGGGACGAGCCGCAGAAACGACCGACAGGAGCGTAGACTTTCCAACATTTGGATATCCGACAAGGCCAACATCCGCGAGGAGCTTCAGCTCGAGGCGAACCGCGAATGTCTCTCCGGGTTCACCGAGCTCTGCGAATTTAGGTGCTTGTTGGACGGATGAGACGAAGTGGATATTTCCCTTGCCTCCACGCCCACCACGTGCAATTTCGAACTTCATCGGATGACCGGCTAAGTCGGCAAGAAGCTGACCTGTGATGGCATCAAATGCTTGCGTTCCTGGCGGGACCTTTAAAACGAGATCTTTGCCATCTTTGCCGAACTGCTGCTTGCCCATGCCGTCCGAACCACGATCGGCGCGATAGTTTTTACCGGGACGGAAGTCAAGCAGTGTCGAGATATTGGCATCTGTTTCCAACCAAACACTGCCACCGCGTCCGCCATCGCCACCATCCGGGCCGCCACGGGGAACGTGCTTCTCGGTACGAAAGGTCGCTGCGCCACGTCCTCCATCACCGGCGTGGATGTTGAAGTTGATCTCGTCAATAAACAATTAAGCAGCTCCTTCAAACAAGAACGGCCCGGTAAAACCGGGCCGTTGAAATCGGTGAACCTTACCGACTATGCAGATGTTTCAGCAACTTCTGTTTCAGCGACTACAGGGTAGACACTAATCCGGCGGTTGTACTTGAAGCCTTCGAACTTGACAACTCCATCGACTTTCGCGAAGAGGGTGTAATCACGTCCCATTCCAACATTTGCACCGGGATCAAACTTGGTTCCGCGCTGGCGAATCAAAATCGAACCAGCAGTAACCGTTTGACCGGCATATTCCTTGACGCCCAGCATCTGTGGGTTGGAATCACGTCCGTTGCGGGAAGAACCCACACCTTTTTTGTGTGCCATAGCTAATACCTCGACTAACCGTTGATTCCGTCGATGCGGATGTGCGTCTCAAACTGGCGATGGCCATAGTGACGCTGATGTTGTTTGACCTTGATGTAGGTGATTCCGTTGATTTTCTTGCCCTTGCACTGTTTGACAATTGTGCCAGTCACGCTTGCACCTGTCACAATAGGCAATCCAACACGGGTGGTCTCGCCACCAATGAGGAGAACGTCATCAATGGTGATTGCATCACCAACTTCACCGTCAAGCTTTTCGACTACGATCGTGTCGTTTGCCGATACCCGGTATTGCTTTCCACCGGTCCGGATTACTGCATACATTTTTGTAAGACCCTTTGTTTGGGAGTGAACCTCGCGACTTTACCACGAAAAAAGTATGCGTGTCAATAAAACACGCTCATCTGCTACATCCGAGTTCGGTAAGCGTACTTCCCGCGTTAAGGGAACTGTTCAAGGTAATATACTCTGTAATTCTGGGTGTGCACAACTATTGATAGTAATAAACATCCGTACAAGAGACCAGCCATGAAACCGAAGCGCATCACACCCCGCAATATCATCCTTCTTCTTGTTGCATTCACAATCGTTGCTTTGCTTGCCAGATGGGGAAGTCTCGGGTTTCCGATCCCTGGAACGGCAATCCCAAGTACTGCAGGAAAGCTTGTGGTCTCAGCAACACGCGGGAAATCATCGGACTTGTTTATGATGAACGCGAAGGACGGCGGGGGCCTCGTTCAGTTGACATCGGATGAGCCTGCCGAGGGTGAACCTGTTCTGGATTCCAATGGTCAGACGATTGCTTTCACAAGCAATCGCTTCCTCACCCAATTTGGAGCGTACGCCGTTGGAGATGTTCGTCATCTGTGTGTTATGGATGCGGCTCTCGGCCAGAAAGTTATTCAGCTGACGCAATCTGCCGCAAGCTCCGGTACCAAAGAACGGCCACAGTTTCATCTTGCTGACAACATCTACTTTATGGATGGCGGACGGTTGATTTCTGTACATCCAAATGGAGGTGATCCGAAAGCTGTCTTTCCGCACGCAGAGATGAAACGCGAAAACCGCCTGATCGCTGAGATATTTGAATATGGTGGAGTAGTCGACTTTGCCGTCAATGCTGACGAAACCTTTATGCTGGTGGTCATTAAGCGCGAGTTTGACCAGATTTGTCTCATCTATGATGAACGCAATGAAACTCCTGCGATCTTGGCCAAGGGCAAAAAGATTGTCCCGATCTTCCTTCCGCATGGAAAAGCCGCAGCGCTCGTCTCTGGCGGCATTCCTTTGAAGCAACCCGTTCCAATCGGTATGGATATGCTGGATAAGCTGCCATCCGTCTCTGCTGCCGCACCGAGCGAAGAGGGTGTGGATGAAGGTAAGTCACGCTTTGTTCTTTGGAATGCTGAATTTCAGGTTGAATCAGTCACGGAATTCCCGATCGAGGCTGATGGGATTATGGCAACAGCCGATGGCAAGAATGTTGTGTTCTGGAAATCCAAGGGCGCCGATGCCGGACTTGCAGTGATGCCTCTAGGTGGTGCAGGAGACTCTGTAGGCGGGGCTCGCCTAGCCGC
>CAIYBQ010000304.1 GCA_903924445.1 uncultured Armatimonadota bacterium
ACCTGACAGATGACTCTCTGATCGACTCTCCCCGCAGAGTGGCCAAGATGTTTGTGAGCGAAATCTTTTGGGGTCTCGATTACGACAACTTCCCAAAATGCACCGCCGTCGAGAACAAAATGCGTTACGACGAGATGGTTGTGGAACGTAATATCTCGGTGATGTCCAGCTGTGAGCACCACTTTGTCGTCATCGATGGCAATGCAACGGTCGCTTACATCCCTGGGCAGCATGTTCTCGGTTTGTCGAAGCTCAACCGTATCGTGGAGTACTTCTCAAAGCGCCCTCAGATTCAGGAGCGCCTCACGGAACAGATATACTTTGCCCTGCAGTACATTCTGGGAACGGATGACATCGCGGTGGTCGTGGATGCAATCCATTATTGCGTTCGTAGCCGCGGCGTCGAAGACCACGGTTCGAGCACGGTCACGAGCAAACTCGGTGGTCGGTTCCGCACAGACCCAGCGTTACGCGCCGAGTTTATGAGTATTGTCAACAAGCACTGAGAGGTTGGGTATTCCGATGCGTACTGCGATTGTGACCGGGGCTACCAAGGGGATTGGGCGGGCGATTGTGGATGCCCTGACAGCGGATGGTTGGCGTCTTGGGCTGGTTGCACGTAGTCGCGAGGACTTGCTTCAGCTGGTTGCTGAAACTGATTGTGGACATATCGCGTTTGTTGGAAGTGTGACAGACAGTGCCTTTATCGATGCGACCGTTGACCAAATGGTTACAGAGTTTGGGCAGCTGGATGCGATGGTTGCCAATGCAGGCGTTGGGACATTTGCGCCGATTGAGCTGACCACGGATGCGGCATTTGCCGAAATGATGTCTACAAACGTTACTGGGATGTTCAACTGTGTGCGGGCCGCTGTTCGGGTGATGAAGCCGCGCGGCGAAGGGATGATTGTCCCGATGCTTTCTATCGCGGCGAAGAAGTCATTCCCGATGAGCAGTGGCTATGTGGCATCTAAGTGGGCAGCCTACGGAATGATCCAGTGCGTGGCCAAAGAGGTCCGCAAAGATGGAATCCGCATCTCGAGTATCTTTCCGGGTAGCGTTGCTACGCCATTCTGGGATGGGATGGGCGGGGCTCCTTGGGACACGGCAGACATGCTTCAACCCGATGACGTTGCGCTGGCGGTTCTTCAGGTTGTGAATGCTCCTGAGACCTGTGTCATCGATGAGCTTCTCGTGATGCCGCCAAAGGGAATCCTCTAGGCTACGCATCTAGCCTGCGGGGGCGATGACGGCTTTGACCACTTTTCGGGATGCCACATCTTCGAGGGCTTGCTGTGTGTCCGCCAGGCGGTAGGTTGCGGACACGGTTGTGCGCCAGTTGAAGCGGTCGCAGAGGTCTCTGACTGCCTGAACGCCACGGTGAAAGTGGGAGTAATCGGAACCCCAGCAGCCCTGCACACGGATATGCTTTTTGTTGATGTCTAAGTGCGGATTGATTCCGATGTCGCCATTGTCTGTGTACTGTCCGACGATGATAACTGTGCCGGCATCCCGGACCAGCTCCAACGCGAGCTTAACCGCTGCCGGGTTGCCACTTGCCTCAATCACGATGTCAGGTCCGCGCATCCCCGTCTCAGCACGCAGCTCCGCCAGCTCAGCCAGGTCATACGCATGGGATGCGCCCATTTTTAGGGCAGCGCTTCGACGGCTGCTGACTGGGTCAATCGCATAGACATGGTGGGCGCCGCTCGCAGCCGCCAGCGCGCACGCACTTAGCCCAACGGGACCCGCACCGAGCACCGCGACGCTTGCGCCAATCTTGATGTCCGCGAGGTCTACAGCGTGCAGTGCCGTCGGGAGCCCACAGCCCGCCGCAATCCACATTTCCGGGTCCAAGCCAGCCGGCAGCGGGATGGCAATCGCATCCTTTCGCAAATGGATATGCGTTGACCATCCTCCATAGAGGCCATCATCGGCGCCAAGCGTGATGCCATAGACTTTACGACTAGGACACCGCGTGGATGCCTTTGCGACGCGGCAGTGCCAGCACTGGTTGCACGTGCCTACAACATCCAGAAATGTGCAGACCGTGCCGATGGCCAGTGGATTGCCATTGATGTCGACAACATTCCCGTGGGTTGCACTGATGGTCCCAACAGCCACGTGGCCTGGCACCAGGGGATACGGGACGCCTGCTAGCTTTCCGTGCCAAAGGTGGACATCCGTGCCGCAGACCTCGCTTGCAATCGTCTCTAAGATAGCCTCGCCCTCACGTAGATTTGGCAAGGGGCGGCTTTGCAGGATGACAGGTGCATATGGAGCTGGGATGACGGCTGCGGTGGTCATGACGGTGTCCTTGTGGCCGGATGGCGCGTGCTAAACAGAGTAATGAAAGGCCATTGGCGTGTCGCTGTGATGTATCCGGCGGCTGCCATGATAAACGGTAAAGCCTTTGTCACCATCATCAAAATGGTCATCGGCAACACTAGGGCTGTCCCACACAAAAGAATACCTATTTTGCCCGATGAGCATATCGCTGACACAGAGAGCAGCTGGAAGGTTTGTGATGTTGGGGTTTACCGACATCCCGGATGCATCGCTTGTTACGCCAAATGTAGCCGCCAGGATGTCATTTGATGTCTGCGGCGTAATGGTCTTCGGGATGCCATAGGCTCCATCATCAAAGAGAGCTTCGACTTTGGTAAATGGAACATTTTGATGTTCGGAAGCCGGAGCGGCCCAGCGGAGATAGTGCCCAAACGCCCAGGCGAAGTCCAGCCATGGGTTTGTCGATGCAACCAACGGAGCGTTGTCACCGTACCAAGTTGTAAATGCATCCGCCTGGCGCGCCGCTGGGTCTCGTTCGCCTGCTGGTGAATCGATGACATCCTGTGTGTGCGCCGGATCCCATGTACACGCAAAGACAAAGTCAATTCTGCAGTCACGGGGCAAGACTTGGTCAAGGTCATCCCCTGGCGGATTACTGACCCGCACGGGGTGCTTTGGATGCGAATGGTTCCACCGTGGATGGACATTAATCCTGATGCTGTAGTCGCCGGCATTTCGCAGCTGGAGCGCACAAATGGCGATGCCACGACCATCCACAAATGTCTGCTCCGTAAGCTGTATTCCGGAGTCGGGCTCAAAGCCATTACGGGTGACATGGCTTGGACGCCAGATGCGGTCACCGATTGGTACGGGGATGCCATCGGCGGTGATGGCCACATCGAGGAGAGGCACATCCCATGCCCGGATGCCCCAGTCTGGCTGAGTGCTTAGAGGGATTGTCTTGTAGATGCCGCAGAACTGGTTTGTATGCCCCGACCCGCGTAGCAGAGTGTTGGGATTGTGGTTACGCGGGTCGAGGAGCATCGGCATGATGATGATTATGGCCTAGCCGGCAACGATATTGACCAGCTTGTCGGGAACGACGATGACTTTCCGGATGGTTTTGCCATCGAGTTCAGCCACGATTTTAGGCAGTGCCATCGCGGCGGCTTCTGTGGATGCATTATCGACACCTGCGGGAAGCGTCAGCTTGTCACGCAGCTTGCCATTGACCTGAACGACGACTGTGACTTCATCTTCAGCCGCCACTTCAGGGTCAGATTCGGGCCATGCCTCGTTGATGGTGAAGGTGTTCGCGTGTCCGAGCAGCTCCCAGAGGGCATCGGCTGTGTGCGGCGCAAGAGGTGCCAGGAGGAGAGTAAACGCCTCGGCGGCTTCGCGCGCTGCCGGGTGGGTGGCCCCGCCGGCGGTTACAAATTTCCGGATGACATCCTGAAGAATCATCAGCGAGCTGACCACGGTGTTCATCCGGAGGTCGGCAATCGCGAGGCTGACCTTGGCGATGGTCTGGTGGACTTTTCGTCGTACCGAGCGGGCATCTGGGTGGTCAGCGGATGGATCCTGCGTGGCTGCGGCGATGGACTGAATAACATCCCAGCTACGTGAGAGGAAGCGGAACGTGCCGGACATCCGCTCTTCAGACCACTGGATCGTGTCCTCAAACGGTGCTTCAAAGCAGATGTAAAGGCGAAGGGCATCGGCGCCGTAGGCATCCGCCATTTCATCCGGTGTGACCGCATTGCCCTTGGACTTGGACATTTTGAGCCACTGCTTTTCCAGCTGGTCTGGATTGTATTTGTGGAGCTCATCGGGCTTGATCGGATGGCCGTTTTCTTTGTCTACATAGGATTCAGCGAGGAGCATCCCCTGGTTTCGCAGGGCGTAGGCTGGTTCATCCGCGGTCAGGAGGCCGGCATCGTGGAAGACCTTTGTAAAGAAGCGGCAGTAGAGAAGGTGTCCGACAGCGTGCTCGCGTCCCCCGAGGTAGAGGTCGACGGGCATCCAGTAATCGGCGGCAGCGCGGTCCCAGGCCCCGGTGGTGCAATCCGGGCTCGTGAAGCGCAGGAAGTACCAGCTGGAGTCGACGGAGCCGGCCATTGTGTCGGTTTCACGCTCTGCGGCGCCGCCACAGGTTGGGCAGGTACAGTTGACGAACTCGGGAATGGATGCGAGTGGCGAGCGGCCATCGTTGCCTGGTTTGTAGTTTTCTACATCCGGGAGGAGCACTGGCAGCTGGTCGACAGGAACCGGGACGATTCCGCAGGCTGGGCAGTGGATGATTGGGATTGGGGTGCCCCAATAGCGTTGACGGGAAACCAGCCAGTCGCGGAGGCGGTAGTTGACGCGTTTGCGTGCGTAGCCTTGGTTTGCGATGGCATCAAGGACTTTGGGGACGGTTGTGTATTTGTCGTTCGGGAGACCGACGATGCTTTCCGGAGCACCGATGTCAGCGCGCAGGGTTCCGCCTTCGGCGAAGGCTGCGGTGATGGCGTCATCCGTTTGGTCATCCGATTCGCGGTACACAAGGCGAATCGCCAGCCCCATGGCTTTTGCAAAGTCGAAGTCGCGCTGGTCGTGTGCGGGGACGGCCATGATGGCGCCGGTTCCGTAGCCGGTCAGGACGTAGTCAGCGATCCAGATTGGGATGTCTTCGCCATTAACTGGGTTCGTTGCGTAGGCTCCAGTAAAGACACCCGTCTTTGGGCGGTTCTCGGCCGTCCGGTCCTGCTCGGATGCACGGCTTGCTGCATCAATATAGTCATTGACTGCGGACTTTTGGCCATCGGTCGTAATGTCAGCGACCAGAGGGTGTTCCGGTGCCAGGACGAGGAATGTCGCGCCCCATAGGGTGTCCGGGCGTGTGGTG